>DXBL01000168.1 GCA_019116555.1 Candidatus Pseudomonas excrementavium | reverse complement strand
TTGACGAGAACTCCTATGCAACTTTCCTCCCTGACCGCCGTTTCACCCGTTGATGGCCGTTACGGCAGCAAGACCGCCAGCCTGCGCGGCATTTTCAGTGAATATGGTCTGATCCGCTTTCGTGTGCAGGTTGAGGTTCGCTGGTTGCAGTGTCTGGCTGCGCATCCGGGTATTCCCGAGATCGGCCCCTTCTCCGACGAGGCGAACGCGCTGCTGAACCGTCTGGTTGACGATTTCCAGCTCAGCCATGCCGAGCGGATCAAGGAAATCGAAAGAACTACCAACCACGACGTCAAGGCGGTGGAATACCTGCTCAAGGAGCAGGTGGCTGGCCTGCCCGAGTTGCAGAAGATCAACGAATTCATCCATTTCGCCTGCACCTCCGAGGACATCAACAACCTGTCCCATGCGTTGATGCTGCGCAGTGGTCGCGACGAGGTGGTACTGCCGCTGATGCGTCGCCTGGCCGACGAAATCCGCGCGCTGGCGGTGCTGTTCGCCGATGTGCCGATGCTGTCACGCACCCATGGCCAACCAGCCTCCCCCACCACCCTGGGCAAGGAGCTGGCCAACGTGGTCTATCGCCTGGAGCGGCAGATCAGCCAGGTGGAGAACATTCCGCTGCTGGGCAAGATCAACGGTGCCGTGGGCAACTACAATGCTCACCTGTCGGCCTATCCCCAGCTGGATTGGGAAGCCAACGCGCGTCAGTTCATCGAAGAGACTCTCGGGCTGACCTTCAACCCCTACACCACCCAGATCGAGCCGCATGACTACATCGCCGAACTGTACGATGCAGTGGCTCGCTTCAACACCATCCTGATCGATTTCGACCGGGATATCTGGGGTTACATCTCCCTGGGCTACTTCAAGCAGAAGACCATTGCCGGCGAGATTGGCTCCTCGACCATGCCGCACAAGGTCAACCCGATCGACTTCGAGAACTCCGAAGGCAACCTGGGCATCGCCAACGCCATACTCCAGCACCTGGCCAGCAAGCTGCCGATTTCCCGCTGGCAGCGTGACCTGACCGACTCGACCGTGCTGCGCAACCTGGGTGTCGGCTTCGCCCACAGCGTGATTGCCTATGAGGCAACTCTCAAGGGAATCAGTAAGTTGGAGCTGAATGTTCAGCGAATTGCTGAGGATCTGGATAACTGTTGGGAAGTCCTGGCCGAGCCGGTCCAGACCGTCATGCGCCGTTACGCCGTGCCGGATGCCTACGAGAAACTCAAGGAGCTGACGCGCGGCAAGGGCATCACCCCCCAGGCGCTGCAGAGCTTTGTTGACGAGCTGGAGATTCCCGACGCCGCCAAACGGGAGCTCAAGGCACTGACGCCGGCGAACTACATCGGCAACGCCGTGGCGCAGGCTCGCCGCATCTGATCAACATCGGTGCCCGGGTTCGCCGGGCACCGATTGACCACCTCTTCGACCTTCCTGTCGCATCCGAGGCTATCCCATGTCCTTTTCCGTCACCACCCTGCCTGGCGGCATGCCCGCTGATGAGTTTCTCCGGGACTACTGGCAGAAAAAACCGCTGTTGATCCGTCAGGCTTTTGCCGATTTCGAAAGCCCGCTGAGCGCAGATGAGCTGGCCGGCCTGTCCCTGGAGGAGGAAGTGGAGTCGCGCATTGTACTGGAACAGGGCGCCACGCCCTGGGAGTTGCGCCATGGCCCCTTCACCGAGGACGACTACCGCAAGCTCCCGGAGCGGAATTGGACATTGTTGGTGCAGGCCGTTGACCAATTCGTGCCCGAGGTGGCCGAACTGCTGCAGGCGTTCCGCTTTCTGCCCAGCTGGCGGGTCGATGATGTGATGATCAGCTACGCGGCGCCGGGTGGCAGCGTCGGCCCGCATTACGACAACTACGACGTATTCCTGCTGCAGGGCCAGGGCCACCGACGCTGGAAAGTCGGCCAGCCCTGTGACGTCGACAGTCCCCTGTTGCAACACCCCGATCTGCGTATCCTGAGCGACTTCCAGCGGCAGGATGAATGGGTGCTCGGCCCCGGCGACATGCTCTATCTGCCCCCCGGGCTGGCCCATTACGGCATCGCCGAAGACGAGTGCATGACCTACTCGGTCGGCTTCAGGGCGCCCAGTCATGCCGAGGTGGTGACCCATTTCAGCGACTTCCTCGGTCAGTATCTCGGCGATCACCAGCGCTACAGCGACGCCGGCCTGAGCCTGCCCACGGATCCGGCGCAGATCGATGAGCAGACCGTCGACCGGCTGCAGAAACTGCTGCTGGAGCTGGTACAGGACAAGGAAGCCCTGGGCACCTGGTTCGGCCGCTTCATGACCGAGCCCCGTTATCCTGAAATGATCGCGGCGCAAGAGCTGGATGAACAACTGCTGAGCGATGCGCTGGAGCAGGGCTACGGCCTGGTGCGCAACCCCACCGCCCGCCTCGCCTGGCGTCAGGAACAGGACGAGTACCTGATGTTGTTCGCCAGCGGCGAGCACTGCCTGCTACCGACCCGGTTGCTGCCGCTGGTGCAGCTGATCTGCAACCGGGATTATCTCGATGCCGAACAGCTGCAGGCGTGGCGTCAGGACGACGAAGCCACGCTGCTGCTTGAGCAACTGCTCAGCAAAGGCGACCTGCTGCTGGAAGCCGATGAGGATGAATAACATCGAGATCCGGGTGGCGGACTGGGGCAGCACCGAAGCGCTGCGCCATATCCGCCAGGTGGTGTTCATCGATGAGCAGCAAGTGCCGTCCGACCTCGAATGGGATGCAGAGGATGCCGATGCTACGCACTTTCTGCTGACCGTGGATGAGCAGCAGGTGGGTACCGCCAGGCTGCTCGGCAATGGCCGCATCGGCCGCGTTGCCCTGTTGCCACAGGCGCGCGGCCAGGGCCTTGGCAGACAGTTGATGCTGGCGATCATGCAACATGCACAGCAACAAGGCATGACGCGGCTGACCCTGTCGGCCCAGACCCATGCGCTGGATTTCTACCGGCAACTGGGCTTCGTGCCCTGCTCCGAGGTCTATCTCGATGCCGGCATTCCTCACCGCAGCATGAGCTGGGAAGCTGCCGCTTCTCAGTAGCGGCTTTTCGACCTGTTCGCGGCAAGCCTCCGTACCCTCCCGAATGCTAAACTCAGGTTCGGTAACGAGGAGATCGCGCCATGAACCTGCGAATCATGCTGGCCATTTTTACCAGTCTCGCCCTTGCCTTCAGCTCTGTTCAGCTCCTCGCCGCGCCGCGGACCGAGGTCATTCCGCTGGGTTACAACATGGCTGAGGACATCATCCCGGCGATCCAGCCCATGCTCCGTGCCGACGAGCGCGTTTCTGCCTATGGCAACCAACTGATCATCCGCGCTGAACCGGAGCGGCTGCAGGAAATCCGCACCCTTCTGGGTGAGCTCGATCGCCAGCCGGCCAAGCTGCGCATCACTGTCAGTAACTCGGCCAGTTCGCTGGGTAATCAGTCCGGTTACCGGGTCGATGGCCGACTGGAAACCGGCGCCGGAGATATCTTCGTGGGGCATCCGCGGGGAAACAACCAGGCGCGGGTCATCCGCCGCGAAACCCGCGGTGCGGGTGACGGTACCCGGGTGATCACCGCCAATGAAGGCTACCCGGTACTGATCCAGACCGGCCAGCGGGTGCCGCTGACCAGTACCACAACCAATATCTATGGCCAGGTGGTCAATCAGACCGAATATCACGATGTCACGTCCGGTTTTTACGCCACCGTGCGCCTCAACGGTGATCTCGCGACCATCACCCTGAGTGCCAACAATGATCGACGGCATCCCGCCGACAATGATGTCATCGATGTACAACGGACCGATACCGTGGTTACCGCACGCCTCGGCGAGTGGGTCACCATCGGTGGGGTGGATGATGCTGAAAGCCGCCAGGACCGGGGTGTTGGCCGCCGCACCACCACCCGTAGCGGGCAGCAGCAGAGCATTCGATTGATGGTCGAACGGCTGCAATGAATTTTGTTGGAGTTTTGTTGGAGTTTTGTAGTGTTTCGATAAATTCACTACAAGATCGTTGACTTCTGTTTTTCCAGGCCGCATTATTGCCCCGCTCCCGCTAGCCAGAGCCCCTTTACGGGTCTCCGGATGGCTCCTTAACCTAAGGACTCATCCGTGTCTCAACAGCCCACAAGGCAGTTCGACGAGGTTGCGACTGGAACGAAGTTGTCCTGAGGGACGGGGAAGCGATTTAAACGTAGCAGCCAGCATGACCCGGAGCGGCCGTATGCTCTTTCAAGCCAACCAGCTTGAGTAAAGTACGCCATCCAGCTCATCGACTGTCACGTACCCTCCTCTTTCTTCATGTCATTCTTCAATGTCCGGTCACTGTTTCGACGCACTGCGGAGTGCCGCAACCCAAGCTCTGGCTAAAGGGTTCGGGGTCGACTAACGTCAGAACCAATGCACACTTTGAAGGATTGACCATGTCAGCATATCAGAACGATATCAAAGCAGTTTCCGCGCTCAAAGAAACCGCCGGTAACGGCTGGAACGCCATCAACCCGGAATCCGTCGCACGCATGCGTGCACAGAACCGTTTCAAAACCGGTCTGGATATCGCCAAGTACACCGCTGCTATCATGCGCAAGGACATGGCCGAGTATGACGCCGACAGCTCTGCCTACACGCAATCGCTGGGCTGCTGGCACGGTTTCATCGGTCAACAGAAGCTGATTTCCATCAAGAAGCACCTGAAAACCACCAACAAGCGCTACCTGTACCTGTCCGGCTGGATGGTGGCTGCGCTGCGTTCCGAGTTCGGCCCTCTGCCTGACCAGTCCATGCACGAGAAGACCGCCGTTTCCGGTCTGATCGAAGAGCTGTACACCTTCCTGCGCCAGGCTGACGCCCGCGAGCTGGATCTGCTGTTCAGCGCGCTGGACGACGCCCGTGCCGCCGACAACAACGCCAAGGTCCAGGAAATCCAGGCCCAGATCGACAACTTCGAAACCCACGTGGTGCCGATCATTGCCGACATCGACGCCGGTTTCGGTAACGCCGAAGCCACCTACCTGCTGGCCAAGCAGATGATCGAAGCGGGTGCCTGCTGCATCCAGCTCGAGAACCAGGTGTCCGACGAGAAGCAGTGTGGTCACCAGGACGGCAAGGTTACTGTTCCTCACTCCGACTTCCTGGCCAAGATCAACGCGGTTCGCTACGCCTTCCTCGAGCTGGGTGTTGACGATGGCGTGATCGTTGCCCGTACCGACTCCCTGGGTGCTGGCCTGACCAAGCAGATCGCTGTTACCAACGAGCCGGGTGACCTGGGCGACCTGTACAACAGCTTCCTCGACGGCGACTACATCGAGAATGCCGACTCCATCGAGAACGGTGACGTGGTCATCAAGGCCAACGGCAAGCTGCTCAAGCCCAAGCGCCTGGCTTCCGGGCTGTTCCAGTTCCGCAAGGACACCGGCATCGATCGCGTTGTGCTGGACTGCATCACCTCGCTGCAACACGGTGCCGACCTGCTGTGGATCGAAACCGAGAAGCCGCACGTTGGCCAGATCGCCGAGATGGTCAACCGCATCCGCGAAGTGGTACCGAATGCCAAGCTGGTCTATAACAACAGCCCGTCCTTCAACTGGACGCTGAACTTCCGTCAGCAGGTATTCGATGCCTGGGCCGCCGCAGGCAAGGATGTTTCCGCCTACGATCGCGCCAACCTGATGAGCGTCGAATACGACGAAACCGAGCTGTGCAACGAGGCTGACGAGCGTATCCGCACCTTCCAGGCTGACGCCGCACGTGAAGCAGGTATTTTCCATCACCTGATCACCCTGCCGACGTACCACACTGCTGCGCTGTCCACCGACAACCTGGCCAAAGGTTACTTCGACAAGGAAGGCATGCTGGCCTACGTGAAGGGCGTTCAGCGTCAGGAAATCCGTCAGGGTATCGCCTGCGTCAAGCACCAGAACATGGCCGGCTCCGACATCGGTGACAACCATAAAGAGTACTTCGCGGGCGAAGCTGCACTGAAAGCCGGCGGTAAAGACAACACCATGAACCAGTTCTGATCGAGCTGATTCAAGGGCCTCGGCCCTGGTGTTGACGAAAAGGCCACCCTTCGGGTGGCCTTTTCCGTAGTAGGCTCGGAGCTGCCAAGTCGCGTACAATGCGCGCTCCATCGCCGGCCGCGACGGTGTATTCCCTCCTCCGGCACATCATGCAGCAACAGGTTGGAAAGAATGGCACGTTTACATCTGGAGTTTCCGGAAGATCAGTTCTACTTCACCACTCAGCTGACCGTCCGCATCACTGACATCAACTCAGGCAAACATCTGGCCAACGATTCCATGGTTTCGATGATATCGGAAGCGCGGGCCCGCTTCCTGTATCAGTTCGGCATAGAAGAAGCAGGCGTTACCGAGGTCGGCATCATCGTGACCGACCTGGCCACCACCTATCTCAAGGAAGCCTTCGCCCGGGAAACCCTGGTCTTTGAAGTGGGGCTGATGGATTTGAACAAGTACGGGGGGGATATCATCTTCCGTATCACCAAGGCCGATAGTGGCGAGCTGGTTGCCCTCGCGAAGTCCGGCTTCGTGTTCTACCACTTTCTTAGCGCGAAGGTCGCGCCGATGCCTGAGGATTTCAGGTTGCGCTTTCCCGGCGTGAACCAGGCGGAAGACTGAAAAAAGCTTGAAGCCAGAAACAAAAAAGCCGGTCACTGACCGGTTTTTTGTGGCCTGCCGTCCCTGGCAAGCTGACTCCGGTTGTCGCGGATGCAACGCCGCGGAGCCTATGACGAAGAAGATCGATTAACGAACTTCTACCTCGGTTTCCACTTCAGCTTCAACGCGACGGTTCATGGCGCGGCCATCGTCGGTTTCGTTGTCAGCGATCGGACGAGCTTCACCGTGACCGACAGCGTTCACGCGGGAAGACTCAACGCCTTCAGCGATCAGCGCTTCACGAACAGAGTTGGCGCGACGCTCGGACAGGTTCTGGTTGTAGGCATCAGTACCGACGGAGTCAGTGTGACCTTCAACGGTAGTGGTGACCGACGGGTAGGTCTTCATGAACTCGGCCAGGCTCTGGATGTCCTGACGGAACTCCGGACGGATGGTGTCGCGGTCGAAGTCGAACTTGACGTCGAGCTCAACGCGAACGGACTGCATCTCTGGCTCGGGCTCAGGAGCAGGTGCCGGGGCAGGAGCGGGCTCAGCCTGGGCTACAACCGGAGCGGGCGAGGAGCCGAAGTTCAGACCCACACCAACGCCTGCCTGCCATTCGGTGTTGCCATGGTCCAGACCGTACAGGGCGTCAACACCAGCCTTCACGAAGAAGTTTTCGTTCAGGTAGTTTTTTACACCGAAACCAGCCACAGCCATGGTGGTGCGGTCATCGGTATTAGTACCGATCTGTTCCAGCTCCTGGTGAGCAAAGCCACCGGAAACGTAGGGACGCAGTGCGCCTTCTCCGAAGTGGTAAACGGCTTCAACGTGGGCCAGCTTGCCGTCGATATCTTCACCAGTAATATCGGACTCAAGGCTCTTATACGTACCCAAGCCGATGTTCAACAGTACATCGTCGGTGACAAAGTAGCCCAGGCTGCCACCAACCAAAGTACCGTCGTCCAGATTGTGGCGGCTGTCGGTGAAATAGCGCTTGGCGAAGGCTTCGACTTCAACCGAACCGGCACTCTGGGCCATGACCGGCAGCGCGGAGCCGGCGATGGCAGCACTTACAACGATACCTACTGTGTTTTTCAATTTCATCTTTGAATCCCCGTTAAATCCATTCGGACGTTAGGTTTTGCGCAAAACTCGCAAGCAGTATAGCAGAAGCTGAAATAATTCAAGCGAGCGACTTCTAAAAAGGATTGTGTATATGCTTCCTCAGCTTTTCCAGTGCACGCTTGTAGCGCATCTTGGTCGCACTCAACCCCATATTCATGATGTCGGATATCTCCTGAAACTCCAACTCCGCCACGAAGCGCAATACCAGGATCTCGCGATCCACCTGGTTGACATGCACGAGCCAATGGTCAAGACCCTTGCTGTCTACGGCTGGGCTCTCAGGTTCTTGGGCTTCTTCCTGAGTGTCCAGACTGAGCGCATCGTATAACCGCCGTTTGCGTTTTTCTTTTCGATACTGCGTAATGCATTCATTGTAAGTGATGCTATATAGCCATGTCTTGAACTTGGCCTTACCTTCAAAGTGTTTCAGCCCATGCAGCACCTTGAGCATCACTTCCTGACATACATCATCAGCATCCCTTTCGTTGCCAAGATATCGGGCACACACATTGAAGAGCGTGCGTTGATACCTTCGCATCAGCTCCTCATAGGCAACGGTAGTATGGAAAAGTTCACGATTGGCGCGCGCGACCAGTTCTTCATCCGTCATATCGGACAATGGGCTGCGATTACGTGGAGCCAGGCTATCGGTCAAAACAGAGTCATCAGCAAGTTGGCGGGACCGTATCGCTATCAGAGCGACACGGGTTTATCCAGCAGAGTGCGGTTGGGGATGGAAATGAAACGCCCTTCATCATCCACAAGGGTGGTTTTGACGGTGCCAATCTCCTCGATTACACCTTCGCGCTCTTCCACCTTGATGCGATCACCAACCTGATACAGCTCGCGCAGGTAAACGCCGGCAATGATCTGGCTGACCGTATCGCGACTGCCCAACCCCATGGCCAATGCCGCCGCCGCACCGAAGGACACCAGCACGATGGCAATCACGGTGTTGAGCAACTGGGTCTCGATCTGCAGCTGACCTATCGCAAGCGATACCGTGATGATGACCAGCAGCCCCTGGACCAGCCGGCTGATGCCGCCGGCGTAGTCGGCACCAATGCTTTCGACGGTGCCGCGCACCATTCCCGCCACCAGATGCGACAGCAGCAACCCGGCCAGCAGAATCAACGCCGCACCGAAGACCTTCGGCAGATACAGGGCAAAGGCATCAAGCGTCGCGGAGACCCGTGCCAGCCCCAGGGTTTCCGCAGCGGAAACCACGAAAGTGAGAATAATGAACCAGTAGATGATCTTGCCGATGACCGCCGATACCGGCGAGGCGATACCGATGCGGCTGAGCATCTTGGTCACCCCTGCCCCGGTCATCAGGCGATCGAGTCCGAGCTTGGCCAGGCCCTTGCTCAGCACCGCATCGACGATACGGGCAATCACGAAGCCCAGCAGAACGATGATGAGTGCGGTGACCAGGTTGGGTATGAAAGAGGCTACTTTGGTCCACAAAGCAGTCATCGCAGCCACAAAACTCTGGCTCCAGGTTTCTTGTTCCATGGGATGGGCTCGCTATGAATTCAGATCAGTGGAAGAAGTGCGCCGTTCCCGACGGGCGGCTGCAGCCTGGCGCAAACCGCGCCCGCCACCTTCGCCGATGACCCACCCCCAGCTGACGAACAGCTTGAGCAGATCGAACAGACCGCTGTGGATATGAGCGCGATGCAGGACACGTTCCAGCCGTTTGTCATCTTCGCTGGAAGGCTGCCCGGAGGCATCTTCGCGCATCAGTTGGCGTAGTTGGCTTTCAAATGGATCGTCCATGGCTATCTCCGAGTCGATGAATACACAGCACAGACGAACATCGGCCGGGTGATGTCACCCGGCCGATGTGTCCTACTGAAATGCCACTGGTTCTTACGCGGGCATCTGCAGGGCTGTGGACGATACGATGATGCCGTTGTTATCGGCATATACATATTCACCCGGATGGAAGGTCACGCCACCGAAAGTGACCGGCACGTTGTGCTCGCCGACACCGCGCTTGTTGCTCTTGCGCGGGTGGCTGGCCAGCGCCTGGACGCCGAGCGGCGTCTGGATCAGCACATCCACGTCGCGTACGCAGCCGTAGATGATGATGCCTTCCCAGCCGTTCTTTGCCGCCTTGTCGGCCAGCATGTCACCGAGCATGGCACAGCGCAGGGAGCCGCCGCCGTCCACTACCATGACTTTGCCTTTACCGTCTTCTTCAACCAACTCCTTGACCACGGAGTTGTCTTCGAAACACTTGACCGTGACGATCTCCCCACCAAAGGAGTCGTGTCCGCCGAAGTTGCCGAACATGGGTTCGACAACCGCGACGTCGGGATAAGCGTCACACAGATCTGGCGTTATATACATCGTCATGCTCCCAGGCTGATCAGCCATTGTTTTCCGCAAGGAAGAACCAGGTATCCATTACCGAGTCGGGGTTCAGCGATACGCTTTCGATGCCCTGCTCCATCAACCAGCGGGCCAGGTCAGGATGATCCGACGGGCCCTGGCCGCAGATGCCGATGTACTTGTCGGCCTTGCGACAGGCAGCGATAGCGTTGGCCAGCAGTTTCTTGACCGCCGCGTTCCGCTCATCGAACAGGTGCGCGATGATGCCGGAGTCGCGATCCAGGCCCAGGGTCAGCTGGGTCAGGTCGTTGGAGCCGATGGAGAAACCGTCGAAGTATTCGAGGAACTCTTCAGCCAGCAGCGCGTTGGCAGGCAGTTCGCACATCATGATCAGACGCAGGCCATTCTCACCACGCTTGAGGCCATTCTCGGCCAGCAGCTCAACTACCTGCTTGGCTTCGCCCACGGTGCGTACGAAAGGCACCATGATTTCCACGTTGGTCAGGCCCATTTCATCACGCACCCGCTTCATCGCCCGACACTCGAGCTCGAAGCAGTCACGGAAGGACTCGCTGATGTAGCGCGATGCACCACGGAAGCCCAGCATCGGGTTTTCTTCTTCCGGCTCGTACAGACGTCCACCGATCAGGTTGGCGTATTCGTTGGACTTGAAGTCCGACAGCCGCACGATGGCCTTCTTCGGCCAGAACGCCGCTGCCAGGGTGCTGACACCCTCGACCAGCTTGTCGACATAGAAGCTGACCGGATCGGCGTAACCGGCGATGCGCTTCTCGACACTGTCCTTGACTTCCGAAGGCAGGCTGTCGAAGTTCAGCAGAGCCTTGGGGTGTACACCAATCATGCGGTTGATGATGAATTCCAGACGCGCCAGACCCACGCCCTCGTTGGGCAGGTTGGCGAAGTCGAAGGCGCGGTCCGGGTTGCCGACGTTCATCATGATCTTGAACGGCAGCGGCGGCATGGCATCCACGCTATTGGTGCGGATATCAAAGTCCAGGCGACCTTCATAGATCATCCCGGTGTCGCCTTCGGCACAGGAGACCGTGACCAGCTGACCATCCTTCAGCTCACTGGTGGCGTTACCGCAACCCACTACCGCGGGAATCCCCAGCTCGCGGGCGATGATCGCGGCATGGCAGGTACGGCCGCCGCGGTTGGTAACGATAGCGCTGGCGCGCTTCATCACCGGCTCCCAATCCGGATCGGTCATGTCGGAGACCAGCACGTCACCGGGCTGAACCTTGTCCATTTCCGATACGTCACGGATGATCTTCACCGGGCCTGCGCCGATGCGCTGACCGATAGCCCGGCCTTCCACCAGCACCGTGCCTTTATCCTTCAGCAGGTAACGTTCCATGACGTTGACATTGGCACGGCTCTTGACCGTTTCCGGGCGCGCCTGAACGATATACAGCTGGTTATCGTCTCCATCCCGGGCCCACTCGATGTCCATCGGGCAGCCATAATGCTTCTCGATAATCAGCGCCTGGCGGGCCAGATTGACGACTTCTTCATCGCTCAGACAGAAGCGCGCGCGTTCAGCGGCATCCACATCCACGGTCTTGACCGAGCGGCCAGCGCTGGCCTCTTCGCCGTAAACCATCTTGATCGCCTTGCTACCCAGATTGCGGCGCAGGATGGATGGACGCCCTGCTTCCAGGGTCGGCTTGTGGACATAGAATTCGTCGGGGTTTACCGCGCCTTGCACAACGGTTTCACCCAGGCCGTAGGCACCGGTGATGAACACCACATCACGGAAACCGGACTCGGTATCCAGCGTGAACATCACGCCAGCGGTACCTGTTTCAGAGCGCACCATGCGCTGAACGCCAGCAGACAGGGCAACCAGCTTGTGATCAAAACCCTGGTGGACTCGATAGGAAATAGCGCGATCGTTGAACAGGGAGGCAAAAACTTCCTTGGTGGCGCGGATGACGTTGTCTACTCCGCGGATATTCAGGAAGGTTTCCTGCTGACCAGCAAAGGAAGCGTCAGGCAGATCCTCAGCGGTAGCCGAGGAGCGTACGGCGACAGCCAGGTTGTCATTGCCGGCCGACAGCGTGGCGAACGCTTCACGGATCGCGCTATCCAGCGCTGCGGGGAATTCCGCCTCCATGATCCACTGGCGAATCTGCGCACCAGTGCGCACCAGGGCGTTGACGTCATCCACATCCAGCGCATCCAGCGCGCTATTGATACGGTCGTTGAGACCACTCTGTTCGAGAAATTCGCGATAGGCATCAGCGGTGGTGGCAAAACCACCCGGTACGGATACACCGGCACCGGCCAGATTGCTGATCATTTCACCAAGCGAGGCGTTCTTGCCGCCAACTCGCTCAACATCTCCAACACCCAGTTGCTCAAAGGACACTACGTACTCTAGCAAGGTGATCTCTCCGTCAATCAATGAATAGGTTCGCAGCGCGGGCTTTGCCGTCTGGTCTGCAAGTCACAAATACGCCACAATGCCACTTTGACGCTGATCGAGGGCTCAGGACCGACGCCCTCAACAAATTTCGTTATCTTAAGGCTTCGCGCATGAAACGCACTGCTTTTTTCATTTCCGATGGTACCGGTATCACTGCCGAGACGCTTGGCCAAAGCCTGCTCTCCCAATTCGAGAACATCCAATTCAGCAAGCTGCTGCGGCCCTATGTGGATACCGTGGAAAAAGCGCGGGACATGGTACAACAAATCAATGCCGCTGCCGAGGCAGATGGTCAGCCCCCGATCATTTTCGAAACCGTGGTCAACCGCGACATCCATCAGGAGCTGACCCTGTCCAAGGGCTACATCATCGACATCTTTTCCACGTTCCTGGCACCCTTGGAACAGGAACTGGGTGCCGGCTCGTCCTACTCGGTGGGCAAGTCCCACTCGATCCAGCACAACAGCAACTACCAGGACCGCATCGATGCCGTGCATTTTGCCATGGACAACGACGATGGCGCGCGCACCCATCACTATAAAGAAGCGGACATCATCCTGGTTGGTGTCTCCCGCTGCGGCAAAACGCCCTCCTGCCTTTATATGGCCCTGCAGTATGGCATTCGTGCGGCTAACTATCCCCTCACGGATGACGATATGGAACGGTTGCAGTTGCCGGCCGCGCTGAAGCCCTATAAACAGAAGCTGTTCGGCCTGACCATCGATGCCGAGCGTCTGGCCAGCATCCGCAATGAACGTCGTCCCAACAGCCGCTATGCCAGCTTCGCCCAGTGCGAGTTCGAGATCCGCGAGGTGGAAAACCTGTTTCGCCGGGAAAATATCCCGCATATCAACTCGACCCATTTCTCGGTCGAGGAAATCTCCGCGAAGATCCTGGTGCATATGGGGATCGAGCGCCGCCTGAAGTAGTTCCTTTTCAGCACCACAGTTTCTGTTAGCTCTTTCGCGTGCCGGGCCCCTCGGCACGCTGGCTTTTCCTCTGCTGCTCCCGTTCCGCTCAGAAATTTACACTTGCCGGTTGAAATTTACAAAGTGAGATGTAATATTGCCGGCGCCTGATAATCATTATCAATCCTTCTGCTAGACGCATCCTATTCTCGTCTACAGCTCATCCGAAAGGAGTTTCTGATGTTGCCGAACCGCCCTGCCCTTGCAGCACATTGCACCCTCGTCGGCAGTTTGACTCTATTGGCGAGCGGCGTTGCGCTGGCCAATCAGGACGCTATCCGCCTGTCCGACACCGTCGTAACCGCCTCGGGCTTCGAGCAGAAGATCACTGAGGCGCCGGCCAGCATCAGTGTGATCAGTCAGGAGGATCTGCAGCAGAATCGGTACAACAACCTTGCGCAGGTGCTGGAGAATGTGGAAGGTATCGACGTAAATCAGAGCACCGGGAAGACCGGTGGTCTCAACATCAGTATTCGTGGCATGGAAAGTCAGCATACACTGATTCTCATTGATGGCCGTCGGCAGAATGCTCCAGGTAACGTCGCGCCCAATGGATTCGGCGAAACCTCCACCAGCTTTATCCCCCCCATGTCCGCCATAGAGCGAATCGAAGTCATCCGAGGCCCAATGTCCACTCTGTACGGCTCTGATGCCCTCGGCGGCGTGGTGAACATTATTACCAAGAAAGTGGCTGACGAGTGGACTGGTTCCATCAGTCTGGATCATACCTTCCAGGAAGACCGCGATTACGGTGACACCAGCAAAACCAGCTTTTATTCCAGCGGACCGTTGGTGGAGGGGCTGCTTGGTATGGCCGTACGCGGCAGCCTGTACAACCGGGAAGAGTCCGACCTGATGTTCGACAACCACTCGGAAGTAAGCAAGCGTGGGGCCTCGCCGGTTGAAGGGCGTAATTACACGATCGGTGGTCGCCTTAACCTCACGCCTGTTGATAACCACGACTTTTACTTGGATTTCGAACGCGGTCGGCAAGTGTACGAGAATGACGAATGTCAGCTGGGTACGCTGGACGGCAGAAACCGGAATTGCCAGGACTCCCCCGGTACAGCTAGTGGTTATTCGGACCAGCTGCGCTTCGAGCGGGAGCAAGTTGCATTGGGTCATTCTGCCCGCCTGGGCTTCGGTAATATCGATAGCAGCATTACCCACAGCACTACCGAAACCCTCGGCCGCACGATTCCTGGCGATATCGGCGAACCCTACGTCGGCTTTCCTTCGATCATCGGCGGTAATGCCCGCAAGCTTGAGTCAACCGATCTGGTGCTGGACAGCAAACTGGTCGCCCCCATCGGCGATGCCAACCTGTTCACCGTGGGTGGCCAATACCGTGACTCTGAGATGACCGATGGCATTGCCAATGAAGACTTCGAGCAGAAATCCTGGGCATTGTTCGCGGAAAACGAGTGGCGTATGCGTGAGGATCTGGCCTTAACGCTGGGCGGGCGCTATGAAGATCACGAAGCATTTGGTGGTCACTTCACGCCACGCGCTTATCTGGTATGGAATACCAACGATAATTGGACGTTAAAAGGCGGCGTAAGCAAAGGATATCGGACACCAGACCTGAACGACCTGCATGACGGGATCAATGGCGTTACCGGTCAGGGGGATACCATCACTATCGGTAGCCCTGACCTGAACCCGGAAGAAAGCACCAATATGGAATTCGGTGTTTACTACGACAACCTGGCCGGCTTCAACGCCAATGCCACCGTGTTCCATAACAAGTTCAAAGACAAGATTTCCGATGGCAACGACATTATTGTCACCGGGCATCCGACAATCCCCGACGGTACCTATTCGCAGTTGACCAATATCGGCGAGGCTGAAACCCAGGGGCTTGAACTTGCCGCAAGCTGGATGTTCGCACCCCGTTGGACTTTGAGTGGTAACTACACCTACAGCGATAGTGAACAGAAAAGCGGACCGGACCAGGGTGAACGTATCAACAACACCCCGGAACACCAGCTCAATGCCAAGCTCAACTGGGCGACAACAGAACGTCTGTCGCTCTGGCTGCGCGGTGAATACCGTGGTGAGCGTACGCGTTTCACTCAGCGTTATGAAAACCTGAACGCCGATGATCAGGCGCTGGAGCGGCAAGTAGGCGATATGGATGCCTATGAGCTGTTCCATCTTGGTGGCTCTTATCGAGCCTCGGATAACGTCACTCTGACGGCAACCATCTACAACCTGTTCGACAAGGACTTCCTCGAAGGCTCGTACTATATCGACAGTGCCGGCGATACCCAGTGGACCTCGAACTATGCCCATATCACTCGTTCCACCAGCGGCACCATCCAGGAAGGCCGCCGCCTCTGGCTCTCAGCCACTGTCGACTTCTGATCGATCCTGAGCTGCCTCGGCAGACGCCCGCTTCGGCGGGCGTTTTGCTTTCTGTCTTCCCGCTCCCTCCCATCTCTTCTGCTTTTCTCGTCGAAAACAAGAAATATCCCTTTTTATCAGTAAATTACAGTAGCCCTTTTGCTGCTGGCTCTTTATACTCTCGCCCACAACCAATAATGATAACGATTCTGATTAGCGTGATGATCACACCGGAAGCCCTGCCAGGGCATGATAAGGAGCACCAACGGATGTCGATCAGAACTACCCTTCCCGCCCACCTCGCCGGAGGCGTTGCGCTACTAATGGCCAGTGTCGCACTGGCCAATCAGGACTCGATTCAGCTACCTGATGTCACTGTCGTCTCGGCCACAGGTTTCGAACAGAAGATTACTGACGCACCCGCCAGTATCAGCGTAATCAGCCGCGAACAACTCCAGAGC
>DXBL01000017.1 GCA_019116555.1 Candidatus Pseudomonas excrementavium | reverse complement strand
AGGGCAGAGTCTGGCGGCGGTGCTGCGCAAGCGGGCCGGACTCGACGCCTTGAAAACCGCGCTGCTGCATGAGTGCCTGGGCAAGGAGCAGCTGGCTGACCCGCAGCGCTTGGCCGCGGGTATCAAGGGGTTGTCCATACGTCTGACCGGCACTCGCCCGCTGGACGAAGCCATCAGCAGCGCCGGCGGGGTCACCGGCCCGGCGCTGGATGAGCAGTTGATGCTGAAGAACCTGCCGGGAGTATTCTGCGCTGGCGAAATGCTCGACTGGGAAGCCCCCACCGGTGGCTACCTGCTCACCGCGTGTTTTGCCAGTGGACTGGTGGCGGCGGAAGGGGTGATCAGGTGGCTGGGAGCGTCGAGTTCTGCCTCGACCAACGGTAACGCCTGACACCCCGCTGGCCGGGATGGAACCCGGCCCTCCAAAGTACAGCGCGTTCTGAAAGGTCGATGGCGACCCCGTCAACGTGACCCGGTCGAGTTCCGTCTCGACCAACGGCATCGCCTGAAACTCCGCTGGCGGGGATGGAGCGGCGGAGCCGCAACCGGCCTCCATGGGATCCCGGGGAGGCTGGAGCACCAGCTCGACCAGCGGAGCGGTAGGAAGAATCAGGGCGCCAGGCGCTCCCGGCGCCAATCTTCCCCTTCCCGGCAAAAGCGTAGTCGATCATGCAGCCGACTCGGCCGCCCCTGCCAGAACTCGATCATCTGCGGCACCAGGCGAAAGCCGCCCCAGTGCGGTGGCCGTGGCGGTGGGGCGTCGGCGTACTGTGCCTCGACCTCGGCAAGCCGCTGCTCCAGCACTTCGCGCCCGTTGATCACCTGACTCTGCGGCGAGGTCCAGGCGCCCAGGCGACTACCCAGCGGCCGGCTGTGATAGTAGGTATCGGACTCCTCATCTGCGACCACCTCCACCGCCCCCTCGACCCTCACCTGCCGCTCGAGATCCGGCCACCAGAAAGTCATGGCTGCCCGCGGATGCGCCAACAGCTGCTCGCCCTTGGCGCTCTGGTAATTGGTATAGAAGACGAAGCCCCGCTCATCGAAGCCCTTGAGCAGCAACGTACGCAGGTGCGGTTGCCCCTCGGCATCCACGGTGGCCAGCATCATCGCATTGGGCTCGGTGGATTCCACCTCCACCGCCTGACTGAACCAGGTACCGAACAGGGCAAAGGGATCGTCCGGTGCCTGGCGTTCCAGCAGCCCGTCCCGGGTATAGTTGCGGCGCATATCGGCAATGCTGAGCTTCATTCACTTACTCCTGGAATTGATAGTCCTAGCCTAGCACCGCGGCCGGGCAGCGACCATTGACCCAGCTCAATCCCGCTCGCGCAGGCAGCGATATACCGCCCGGCTCAGCTCACCGGCCCGCGGATCGGTCAGCACATAGGGCCCCATGGTATTGGTGACATAACCAAACCCGACCTGGGCGTCTGGATCGGCAAACCCCAGCGCGCCGCCGGCGCCGGGATGACCGAAGGCATTGGCGCCCATACCGAAACTGCCGCCCTGCCATTCCTGCTCCAGCATGACACCCAGCCCGAAACGGGTCGGGCAACGCAGGGTGCGATCCATACCGACACTGTGTTCCTGACGCAGCAAGGCCACCAGTTCGGCGTCCAGCAGATGCACGCCATCCAGGTTGCCGCCGTGGGCCATGACCTGCCAGAACTGCGCCAGCGAGCGGGCATTGCCGGTGCCATTGGCCGACAGGATCTGCGCCTGCTGCCATGCCGGCTTGTTGGTGCTGGTCTGCAGGCTGCTCGGGTTGCCGAAGGCTTTCCAGGCCAGCCCCTGGGGATCGCCCATGGCGGCAAACAGATCGCGGGCGTACTCATCACCGTGCTGATTGCGCAGCCGGGACACATGGGCGATCCGGGACAGATCCTCGTCCGCAACCCCAACATGAAAATCCATACCCAGCGGACCACAGATGTGCTCGCGCAGATAATCACCCGGCATTTTCCCGGCCAACCGACGCAACGGCTCGCCGATCAGCCAGGCATAGGTCAGCGGTGCATAGCCGTGAAGCTCGCCGGGCGTCCACCAGGGCTCCTGCGCGGCAACCGCATCGGTCATCGCCTGCCAGTCGAACAGCGCCTCGGGCTCCAGCGGCGTGCTGATGGCGGACAGACCAGCCCGATGGCTGAGCAACTGGCGCAGGGTGATCTGCTCCTTGCCGGCCTGGGCAAATTCCGGCCAGACATCCGCCACCCGGTCATCCAGCCCGATCCGCCCGGCCTCGACCTGCTGCAGCAGCGCCACCGCACCCAGCGGCTTGGTGCAGGAGAACACGTTGATCAGGGTGTCCTGCTCCCAGACCTGGCTGTTGTCCTTGTCCATCACGCCCTGCCACAGATCCAGTACGGTGTCGCCACCGATGGTGACACACAGCGCCGAGCCCCGGGCCTGGGGGTCGGTCTGCTGCTGGGCGAACAGCTCGCGTACTGATTCGAAGCGGGGGTCGAAATAACCTTGAACCTGGCTCATGGGGTGCTCTCTTGTTGTTCTGAATCAGTCGATTTCCCGGCGGAACGGGGGTAATGCATTGAGGATCGCCTTGCCATACCGCTGGGTGACCAGGCGCCGGTCCAGCAAGGTCACCGTGCCGGTATCCTGCTCGGTACGCAGCAGGCGGCCGCAGGCCTGGATCAACCGCAGGCTGGCATCGGGCACGGCGATTTCCATGAAGGGATTGCCACCATTGCGCTCGATCCATTCCGACAGCGCTGCCTCGACCGGATCATCCGGCACCGCGAAGGGAATCTTGGCGATCACCACATGCTCGCAATACTTGCCCGGCAGGTCGACGCCTTCGGCAAAGCTGGCCAGACCGAAGATAACGCTCTGCTCGCCCTGGTCGATCCGACCGCGGTGCTGGCGGATCAGCTCCTGCTTGGACAGGTCGCCCTGCACCAGCACCCGCTCGCGGAACGCCGCCGGCAGGCCGGCATACACTTCCAGCATCTGCCGCCGGGAGGAAAACAGCACCAGGCTGCCGTGCTCATCTGCCAGCATATCGGGCAGATGTTCGATGATCGATGCGCTGTGGCCAGCATTATCCCGCGGGTCGGCACCATGGTTCGGCACCCGTAGCACGCCGCTTTCGGCGTAGCGGAACGGGCTGGGTGCCAGAGTGCAGACGGCGCTCTTCGGCAACCCGGCGCGGTGACTGTAGCGGTCGAAACGGCCCAGCGCGGTGATGGTGGCCGAGGTGACCAGGGCAGCGAAAGCGCTGTGCCACAGGTACTGGCGCAGGGTATCGGCGGCCAGGATCGGGCTGACATGCACCTCCAGGTCATTCTGCTCGGTCAGGGTCAGCCAGCGCGCGGTCGGCGGCTTGTCTTCCGGGTCCACCAGGCTGAACTGGGTCCACAGTGTCCAGTTGCCCTCGGCCCGCGCCTGCAGCGCGCCGAACAGCGGATACCACTCCTCGGCCTGGGTCTGGTGCACGCCGACCACCTCGCCATCCATGGCGTCCTTGAGCATGTCGACCATGCGCTGCAACAGGTCGCTGATACGCCCGAAGCCAGCCTTGAGCTCCAGCGACATCTCGCGCAGATGCTCGGGTACCACCCCATGTTCGAAGCGATGCTGCGGCCGCACCTGGCCGGAAAAGTCCTCGGCACTGGCAAAATCCGCCACCTCGCCCAGCGCCTGACTCATGAACTGCTGGTGCGGCTTGAGTTCGCGCGCCTGCTGGGGCACCTGCTCCAGCAGGCGGCCGAAGTCGCCCGGCAATGGATGCTGCGCCAGCAGCTTGCTCAGGTTCTTGTCCAGTTGGTCCAGCCAGTCGGCGGTAGCGGCCATGCGCGTATGGTGGGCGAAGTGGGCGATGGCCTTGTCCGGCAAATGGTGGCCTTCGTCGAACACGTACAGGCAATCTCGCGGGTCGGGCAAAATCGCCCCGCCGCCCAACGCCAGATCGGCCAGCACCAGGTCGTGGTTGGTGACGATCACATCGATCTTCTGGATACCTTCTCGCGCCTTGTAGAACACGCACTGGTTGAAGTGGCCGCAGCGCCGATTGGTGCACTGGATATGGTCGGTGGTCAGCCGCGACCAGTCCTGGTCCTCCAGCGCCTCGGGCCAGGAGTCGCGCTCGCCGTCCCATTTGTTGGTGGCCAGCGCCTCGACCATGCGCGTATAGAGCTTGAGTCCGGCCTCATCCACGTCAATACGAAAGCCTTCTTCGGCAAAGCCCTGCTGCTGGCTGGCCAGCGACTGATTGTCCTGCAGCAGTTGATCGAGCTTGGACAGACATACATACCGCCCACGGCCCTTGGCCAGGGCGAAATGGAAGTTCAGGCCGGCGTTGCGCTGGATATCCGGCAAGTCCTTGAGCACGATCTGCTCCTGCAGCGCCACCGTGGCGGTGGAGATCACCAGCGGCTTGCCCAGATGCTTGGCGATGGGAATCCCGGCCAGACAATAAGCCACTGTTTTGCCGGTACCAGTGCCCGCCTCCACCACGGCCACGGCCGGCTCGCCATCGCGATGGCCTTCGTCGTCCAGCTCGACACCGCCGAACAGCTTCGCCACCTCGGCAATCATCACCCGCTGGCCGTAACGCGGCTTGAGCGACTTGTTTTCGAGGAAGGTGCGATAGGCCGTCTGGATCTGGCCTTTGAGATCATCGTTGAGCATGGGGTCTCCGAAGCAGAGCGCGGATGATACCATCTTGGGGCGACTATCAGCCCGGCGAACCAGACAGGTGACGACAATGCCACTCTCTTCAACCCTGACAGCCTGCCCCTGCGGCGATGGCAAAACCTACGCCGAATGCTGCCAACCATTACACCTGGGTCAACCCGCGGCCGCCGCAGGACGACTGATGCGTTCGCGCTACAGCGCCTACACCCTGGGGTTGATCGACTATCTGGTCGCCACTACCCTGCCCGCCCAGCAGGCGCAGCTGGATCGCCAGGCTATGGGCGAGTGGAGCCACAACAGTCGCTGGCTGGGCCTGACGGTCGAGCAGGAACATCCCGCGACCACGGCCACACGCGCCCAGGTGATCTTCACCGCCCGCTGGGCCGATGCCGATGGCAGCCAGCACAGTCACCGGGAGTGTTCGGACTTCTGCAAGCTCGGCGAGCGTTGGTACTTCATCGATCCCAATCATCCGCTGGCTAGCGGCCGCAACGATCCCTGCCCCTGTGGCTCGGGCCGCAAGTTCAAGCAGTGCTGTCGCTACTGATTCCGCGCTGGCTCAGTTGTCGTCGGTCAGGCGCAGATGGCTGGTGTCCGGCGCGGATGGCGGCGGCGAGGGCTTCAACTGCTCAAGATCACTGCCGGGTGGCGCCAGGCTCAAGGCGGACAGGTCAATATTCGGTGGCACGGGGTCGGCGTAGCTGTCCTGCATATCCGCGCCCAAGGGTGCGATGGGCAGATCCGGCGCGTCGACATCCTTGAACGCCGCCATATACTCGTCCCGCGGTTGTACCGATGTCTGCCGTCGTTGGGTGGCAGGCGCAGCGAACGGGGCCGCCGGAGCGGGCGGCTCGGCCGCGCTATCCGCCATGGGGCAGATGTCACAGAGTGCCCCCGCCCGCTCGATGGCCTGGCGGTATTTCTCCGCAGCAGCCTGATCCAGCCCCTGCTTGATAACGATACGGCGCCCGGAAAACAGCATCTCCAGTTGTCGGTCACCTACCTGAAACAACTGACCGATACGCGCCCGAGCCTGTTCAGGCGCGACATCCGCACGTACCTGACCATGGAAAACCACCTCGAAAACTGCCATCTTGTCACTCCCTTGTCTAGATTAAGGGTTAGTATCTGCCGAACGCCGACAACTTTTCAAATAAAGGCAGACGGTTAAAACGGAGGGATTCCATTTGATGATTCGTTCACCTGGCCTGATGCTGGCAGTCCTGCTGGCCGGCCTGTTCAGCCTTCATGGCTGCGCCGTGTTCGACCGTTCCTATACCGAGCCGGAAGTCCACCTGGCCAACGTGGAGATGCTCAAATCCAATCTCTGGGAACAATCCTTCCGCCTGCGCCTGCGCGTGGACAACCCCAACAGCCGCAACCTGCCCGTGCGCGGCATGCACTATCAGGTGTACCTGAACAATATGCGCCTGGCCACCGGCGTGACTGATCGGGCCTTCGATGTACCGGCCTATGGCACGGAATACTTCAATGTGACAGTGCGCTCGAACATCTGGCGCCACCTGGGTGATCTGGTGAAGCTGGTGGAACACCAGCAACCGGTCAATTACCGGATTGAAGGGCATATCAGCACCGGCCTGTTCTTCTCGCCCAAGCTGACCCTGCGGGAAGAAGGTACCATTAATCCCTCAGACATGAGCTTTTAAGGCCCCTGCCCATGACAATCCATGATTGGCTGATCATCCTCGGCCTGGTTACCATCTTCGCCCTGGCGCTATATGCGGTGATCCTCTGGCGCCGGGTGTGGCGTAATCAGCAACGCCTGACCAGGCAGCAACAGGAGCGCAATGCCCGGCTGGAGGGCGATATCCAGATCCTGGCGCAAAGTCTGCTCAGCGGCCAGCTGCCACTGATCGAGGGTGCGATCCGCATCAAGGTCCTGCTGGACAACTACAGCGGGCCCCGGCGGGCGGACCTGGACGTGCAGGTATTCGAGGCCATCTACGATGCCACCGTGCACATTCCCACCCACCAGGGCTGGACGGATCTGCCCAAGGCCCAGCGCCGACTGCACGAGCGGCAGATGGAAACCCTGGAAACCGAGCACCGCAGCGAAGTGCTGCAGATCGCCAGGGTGCTGAGCAGCGGCGTGCGCCCGGCAGCGCCGGGCGCAGCCGATAAGAATCAGACGGCCGAATAACCGCCGTCTACCGCCACCGCCTGACCCGTCACATGACGCGAGGCGTCGCTGGCGAAGAACAGCGCCAGGCCCTTGATATCATCCTCGCCGCCGACACGGCCCAGGGGCGTGTTGTGGATGATCGACTCGGATACATGGTCCAGCCCCTTGGCCAGCTTGGTCGGGAAATAGCCCGGGCAGATGGCGTTGACATGAATACCATGGGCACCCCACTCGCCCGCCAGCGCCCGCGTCAGGTTGATGGCCGCAGCCTTGCTGGTGTTGTAGGCGACGGTGAACACGCCGGTGTTGGGGCCGTTGCCCTTGAGCCCGGCGATCGAGGCGATATTGATGATCTTGCCGGAGCCCTGGGGAATCATGAACCGGCGCGCCACTTCCTGGGCCATCAGAAAGCAGACGTCCACGTTCAGGCCCATCACCTTCTGCCAGCCGGCATAGCTGTGTTCGACCGCAGGCTGGCCCCAGGTGGTGCCGGCGTTGTTGATGAGGATATCCACGGTGCCAAAGCGCGCCTCGGCGGCGTCGACCAGGGTGGCAACCGGGTTACCCTCGGGCTTGCCCAGATCGCAGGCGATACCACCCGCTTCGATGCCCCGGGCATTCAGCTGCGCCACTACGTCTTCCACCTCGGCCGGGTTGCGCGCATTGAGGAAAATCTTCGCTCCCTGCTCGCCCAGCGCTTCGGCCATCTGCAGACCCAGGCCCTTGGTGCCACCAGTGATCAGGGCAACCTTGCCGGTCAGATCGAACAACTGCATTACGCTCATGATGAATCCTCTTGTTTTAATCGCCAGTCAGGCGACCGATCATATAACCAGTCGCCGCCGAGACAGACCATCAGTGAGCTCAGTGATATGTCGCCCTGCACCGGTGTTATCATGTGGCATCCTGAATACGGAGCTCCCATGGCTGAACACGACTTCCGACGCACTGCGCTCAACCCCTCCCATACCCTGATCGAATGCCGCACGCTGGCCGGCGGGCTGTACCAGGTCACCGGCCAGGGCGGCGGCATTCAGCCGGGTGACACCCTCATCTGCACGGTCAAGGGCAGCAAGGATCTGCCGCTGCCCCTGGTGGTGGGCAAGGTGCGTTATCTGATCAACCCGGCCGGGCAATGGACCGCCACCGCCACTGGCCCGGATCTGCGCGGGCAGATGGTGCTGGGCTGGTCAATCAAATGTGATGAATGCAACAAGGAGCAGGCGTTCGAGTTTCTCGCCGCGGAGAAGGATGACCTGGGCCAGCGCACCGGCAAAGCGGTACAACGGATCAGCGAGCTGGGCTGGACGCCGCGGGGCGACAACCACCTGTGTCCGCAGTGCACCAGGGCCGCTCGTTCAGAACAGTAACAGCTGCTCGCCCAACGGAGTATGGGCATTGTCCAGGCGCACGCCGACGCCAATCAGCCGCACCGGTCGGCCGCCCCGGGCAAAGGCCTGGCTGCAGAGCTGCTCGAAACCCTGGGGCGTGATCGGCGCCCCGGCCTGCTCCAGGGTAGTCTGGGTGAAATCATGGAACTTGAGTTTGATGAACGGCTTGCTCACACGATAGCCGCCATCCAGTCGCCCCAGGCGCTGGGCCAGCTTGTCCAGCAGCGGCGGCAACGCTCCGAGGCATGATTGCAGGTCCGGCAGGTCGTGTTCATAGGTATTTTCCACGCTCACCGATTGCCGCACCCGGTCCACCACCACGGGGCGATTGTCGATGCCCCGCGCCAACTCCCACAGACGCTCTCCAAAACTGCCGAACTCACGGGCCAGATCCTGTTTGCGCCACACCCGCAGCTCCGCGCAGGTATCCACGCCGAGCTTGTGCAGGCGCGCCGCCGTCACCTTGCCCACGCCGTGCAGCTGATTCACCGGCAGCGCCAGCACGAAGTCATCCACCTCCTCGGGCAGGATGACCTTCAGGCCATCGGGCTTGTTCCAGTCACTGGCGATCTTGGCCAGGAACTTATTCGGCGCCACACCGGCGGACACGGTAATGCCCTGGGTGTCCTCCACCCGCTGGCGGATTTCCCGGGCGATCAGGGTCGCGCTGCCATGACAGGCCGGCGAATCGGTCACATCGAGAAACGCCTCATCCAGCGACAGCGGCTGCACCAGCGGTGTGTATTCATGGAAGATGGCCTGAATAGCCACGGAGACGTCCTTATAGACCTGCATCCGGCCGGGCACGATCAGCAAGTCGGGGCAGAGCTTCTTGGCATAGGCCGAGGCCATGGCCGAATGCACGCCATAGGTGCGCGCCTCGTAATTGCAGGTGGCGATGACCCCACGCTTGCCCGGGTCACCGCCGACCGCCAGGGGCCGATTGCGCAGGCGCGGGTCATCACGCATCTCGATGGCGGCGTAGAAGCAATCGCAGTCTATGTGGATGATCTTTCTTTGCTTCGTAGTCATTTGATTTTTAAGCCGTTATACAAACAACCTAGCAAACGGTACCCGCTTTAATACCCGCTTTTATTAACCATTGCCCTATCGCTAACGCGATGGACCAACGCTGCATTCTAACACCTGCAAGCGTCCATACAGGTTTAGCTACATCTCACCCGCCACAACCCATTCCAGTCTGTCGTATATCGCGGGCTGAGTAATTCCCGGCGCATCCCCCAGCCTGGCTCCAGCGGCACCCGCGCCGGCCGCAACGTGCCCTTGCCCCAACGCCCGTTGATCTGGTCCAGCACACCCATCACTCGCCCTGCTGATGCCGGTTGCTCGACTGCGAACAGGTCGCCCGTAAACTCGCCACGCTGCCGCAGGTCCATCAGCAGGATCTCTGCCTTGGCGTAGGCATAGCCGGTGCGGTAAATCGCGTCTAGCCCCTCGCTGGCGGCCTTGATCACCAAGCGCGTGTCATCGGTGGGGTATGGCAGCTCGCACACGACGCCCTTGGCGAACTTGGCCTCGTTCGGGTTGAACATGCCGGTCCGGATGCTGATGCGCACCTTCTTGCAGAGTGAGCCCTGGGCGCGGAGTTTCTCGCAGGCGCGGGCGGCATACGTGGCCACGGCCTCGCGGATGGGTTCGATTTCGTGCAGGCGCTCGCCAAAGGCTCTACTGCTGCATATTTCCTGCTTGGGTACAGGCTCGTCATCCAGCTCCAGACACGGGACGCCACGCAGCTCCCGGGCGGTTTTCTCGATCACCACACTGTGTTTCTTGCGTAGCGTCCAGGCGTCAGCCTGGGCGAGTTCCCAGGCGGTGTGGATGCCCATCAGCCCCAAGTGTTCTTTCATCCGCCGACCGACACCCCACACCTCGTCGACAGGCATGTGCTTGAGCAACCAGTCCCTTTTCTCTGGCGTGTCCAGATGCACTACCCCACCGGTGTGTTGCTGCCACCGCTTCGCCGCAGCGTTGGCCAGCTTGGCCAAGGTCTTGGTCGGGCCGATACCGATGCCGGTGGGAATGCCGGTTTGCTTCAGCACCTGGGCGCGGATCTGGCGGGCCAGCTGCTCAGATGCGCTGATGCCGGTCAGGTCGGCGAATGCCTCGTCAATGTAAAGGAAAGAAGAACAGCCATGGACATGACTTCAGCTCAGACATTCCGCTACTCAATCTCTGATGTCGGATGTCCATAGAAAGAACCTCTTTTCCAGGAAATTGGGGCTTGAAGTCCATACCTGCGCAATTGCACCCATTTGACCAGTCAATTGCATTGGTACTGACCACCGCGTGCATCCGACTTGGCCAGTGGGCAGCAGAGACGCAACAGGCAGAAACCGGCCAGAAGCAGTCAGTCAATCATGCGTTACAGTGATTTTTTGCAGCTCTTTATAGAGCCGTTAGCTGCTGCCACCAATAATCCATAGGCCTGCCAGTCGTCAGACAGTCTTATTCTCGATCAGACGATTGCCCCGTCGATGACCAGTAGCTCACCGGTGATGGAGCCAGAGTCCGGTCTTCGGATGCAGGACTCCTGGCTTTGCTCACTCAGCGCCGATCCCGGCCATCGGTTCAGTTTGGCCCCAGCCACCGCCCAGAGACCTGAACAGGTCAACCAGCGCAATCTGCCGTTCCGTGCTGATTTGAATTAGTGTGGTCTGGTTGCTAAAGGTGCTGCGCTGGGCGTCAAGATAACGCAGGTAGTCGTCCACGCCGCCCTCGTAACGCGCCTTAGCCAGGGCCATCGCAGCCTCGCTGGAACCGGCCAGAGCCTGGCGGGCAGCCTCCTCGCGGCGCAGGGTGTCGGTGGCGGCCAGGGCATCGGCCACTTCGCGGAAGGCGGTCTGGATGGTGCCTTCGTAGTCGGCCACCGCCGCGTCCTGGCGCACTTCGGCGAGGTCCAGGTTGGCGCGGTTGCGGCCACCGGCGAAGATCGGCAGCGACAGCGTCGGGGCAAAGCTCCAGGCCCGCGAGCCGCCATCGAACAATCCGGACAACTCGGCACTGGAGCTGCCCACCGAACCGGTCAGGCTGATCCGGGGAAAGAACGCGGCGCGAGCTGCACCGATATCGGCATTGCGCGCCTTGAGGCGGTGCTCGCTGGCGAGAATGTCCGGGCGCCGTTCGATCAGTTCCGAGCTGGTGCCGGGGGCGATGTCCTGCAGCACCATCAGGTCGTCGCGGGGCGTCGCGGGCAGCAGGCGAGCGGCATCTGGCGTGCCGAGCAACAGGACCAGGGCGTTGTCCGCCTGGCGTAACTGGCGTTCGGTGCTCTCGCGCTCGGCCCTAGCCTGTTCGGCAAGGCCGACCGCTTCCTGGTAATCCAGGGCGGTGGCGGCCCCCGCTGCACGGCGCTGGCTGACCAGCTCCAGCGAGGCCATGCGGCTGTCCAGGGTTTGTTCGACCAGGGCCATGCGGCGTAGCGCACCATCGCGGGTCAGGTAGGCCTGGATGACCTCGGCAACCAGGCTGATCTGCGTGGCACGGGTCGCCTCCTCGGTCGCCAGGTAGGTCTCCAGCGCGGCCTCGGAGAGGTTGCGCACGCGGCCGAACAGGTCGACTTCGTACTCCGCGAGGCCGAGGCCGACCTGATAGTTGCTGGTCACTTCCGAGCGCCCGGTCTGCGACAGATCGGCAGGCAGGCGCTGGCGGTTGCCGCTGGCATTGGCGTTGATCGAAGGCAGGCGATCAGCACGCTGGATGCGGTACTGGGCACGCGCAGCTTCGATATCCAGCAGCGCCTGGCGCAGGCTGCGGTTGTTGCTCAGCGCCGTATCCACCGCGCGGCGCAAGTCGGCATCGACGATGAAGGTCTGCCAGTCCAGCGCCTGGGCACGGGCGCCCTCCGCGTCGGCGGCTTGCCAGTGCGACGCGACCGGTGCCTGCGGGCGCTCGTAGGTCGGGGCCAGCGAACACCCCGCCAGGGCGGCGATGGCCAGGGGCAGCAGAGCGCGACGGAGCATGAAGTGAGAGGTCATCGCATTACTCCGCTTTATGCAGGGGATGGTTGTCGGTTTGCTGAGGTTTGGTGCGCAGCAGCGACAGCACCCAGACGAAGAAGATCGGCACGAAGATCACCCCGAGCATGGTCGCGCTGAGCATCCCGCCCAGCACCCCGGTGCCCAGTGCGCGCTGGCTCGCAGCGCCGGCGCCAGTGGCGATGGCCAGCGGCACCACGCCGAGCATGAACGCCATGGAGGTCATGATGATCGGGCGGAAACGCAGGCGCGCGGCTTCGACAGCGGCATCGCGCAGCGAGTAGCCGTCTTCCCACAGGTCCTTGGCGAACTCGACGATGAGAATGGCGTTCTTCGCCGCCAGGCCGATCACGGTGATCAGGCCGACCTTGAAGTACACGTCGTTGGGCAGGCCGATGGCAGTCACCGCCAGTACCGCGCCGAGTGCGCCGACCGGCACGATCAGCATCACCGTCAGCGGGATCGCCCAGCTCTCGTAGAGCGCCACCAGCAGCAGGAACACCACGGTGATGGCCAGCGCGAACAGCATCGTCGCCTGGCCGCTGGCGACCCGCTCCTGATACGAAAGCCCGGTCCACTCGTAGCCGATACCTTCGGGCAGCTCGGCAGCGATGCGCTCCAGTTCGAGCATCGCCTCGCCAGTGCTCACGCCGGGCGCGGCGTCACCGGCAATGCGGATCGACGGGTAACCGTTGTAACGCGCGACCTGCACCGGGCCTTCCTCCCAGCTCGTGGTGACGAAAGCACTCAGCGGTACCAGGCTGCCGCTGTCGTTGGGCACATGCAGGCGCAGGACGCTTTCCGGCGTCATGCGCTCGGCCTGTTCGGCCTGTACCACCACGCGCTGCTGGCGGCCGGCGTTGGCGAAGTCGTTGATCACCGACGAGCCGAACGCAGTGGACAGCGCGCTGCTGATCGCTTCGAAGCTGACACCCAGCGTGCGGGCCTGCTCACGGTCGATCACCAGGCGCAGCTGCGGCGCCTCGGCCAGACCTTCCATCATGGCGTAGAGGAACTTCGGATTGCCGTTGACCTTGCCCAGCACTTCATCGCGCGCTGCCAACAGGGCATCGCGGCCGAGACCGGCGCGGTCCTGCAGGCGCAGGGCGAAGCCACCGGAGTTACCAAGGCCTTCAATCGGCGGTGGTGGTACCGACATGATTGCGCCGTCATCGAGGTTGGCGAAGTGCTCGTTGACCGCAACCGACTCGGCTTCCGGCGACTGCGAAGAATCACGCTCAGACCAGTCCTTGAGCAGCGGGAAGGCAATGGCCGCGTTCTCGCCCATGCCGGAGAAGCTGAAGCCAAGCACCAGGAAGGTCGTCTGCACGGCCTCGCGGGCCATCAGAAATGACTCCAGCTCTCCACCAGCGGCCGAGGTACGCTCACGGGTGGCGCCGGGCGGCAGCTGGATGTCGACGATCATGTAACCCTGGTCTTCCACCGGCACGAAGGATTCCGGCAGGCGCATGTAGAGAAAGCCCATCAGCACCACCACGCCCAGGTAGATGAACATCACCCTCCCGGCTCGCGGCACCAGCTTGTCGTTGAGCTTCGTGTAGCGGCTGGTCAGGCTGGTGAACTTGCGGTTGAACCAGCCGAAGAAGCCAGTCTTCTCGTGATGGCCTACAGGAATCGGCTTGAGCAGCGTGGCGCACAGCGCCGGGGTGAAGGTCAGCGCGAGAAAGCCCGAGAACAGAATCGACACCGCCAGCGACAGCGAGAACTGCTGGTAGATCACCCCCACCGAACCCGCCATGAAGGCCAGCGGCAGGAACACCGCCGACAGAACCAGGGTGATACCGATGATCGCCCCGGACACCTGCCCCATCGCCTTGATGGTCGCCGGCACCGGCGCCAGGCCTTCCTCGGCCATGATCCGCTCGACGTTCTCCACCACCACGATGGCGTCGTCCACCAAGATGCCGATGGCCAGCACCATGCCGAACATGGTCATCATGTTCACCGAGAAGCCCAGCAGGTACATGAAGGTCAGGGTACCAAGCAGACACACCGGCACGACGATGGACGGGATCAGGGTGTAGCGCACGTTCTGCAGGAACAGGAACATCACCAGGAACACCAGCACCATGGCCTCGATGAGGGTCATGATGACCTTGTCGATGGCCACGTCGACGAAGCGCGAGGTGTCGTACGGCACGGAGAACTCGACGTTGTCCGGGAAGTTGGCCGACAGCTCGGTCAGACGCTGCTTGACCGCCTCGGCGGTCTGGATCGCGTTGGCACCGGGCGACAGCTGCACGGCGGCGGCAACGGCGGGCTTGCCGTCCTGGCGCGAGCCGAAGTTGTAGTCCTGGCTGCCGACCTCGATGCGTGCCACGTCGCCCAGGGTCAGGCGCGAGCCGTCCTGGTTGGCACGCAGCACGATGGCGGCGAATTCCTGCGGGTTGTCCAGGGTGCCCTTGACCGCCAGGGTCGCCGTCAGCTCCTGCTCGCTGGAACCCGGCGTGCTGCCGAAGGCACCGGCCGGCACCTGCACGTTCTGCGCGCGGATGGCGTTGTTCACGTCATCAATGGACAGGCCGTAGCCAACCAGCTTCTGCGGATCGATCCACACGCGCATGGCCGCCTCGGAGGCGAAGAACTGCAGTTTGCCGACACCGGGTACCCGGCGGATTTCGTTGTTGATACTGCGCGCCGCGTAGTCGGCCAGCGCCGTGACATCGGAGTCCTTGTCGCCATCGGTGTAGCTCAGCGCATAGATCAGCAGGAAGCCGGCGGTGGCCTGCTCGGTCTGGATGCCGAGGGTCAGCACGGCCTGCGGCATGCGCGCCTCGGCCTTCTTCAGACGGTTCTGCACGTCGACCTGGGCCAGTTCGGGGTCGGTCCCCGGCTGGAAGGTGACGGTGATCTCGGCTATGCCGTTGGCGTTGCTGGTGGACTCGAAGTACAGCAGGTTCTTGGCGCCGTTGAGTTCTTCCTCGATGACGCTGGTCACCGAGTCGGTCAGCACCTGCGCCGAGGCGCCGGGATAGGTGGCGGTCACGGTAATCTGCGGCGGCGCCACGTTGGGGTACTGTGCCACCGGCAGGAACGGAATGACCAGCAGGCCACCTAGCGAGATGAACAGGGCGACTACCCAGGCAAAATTGGGGCGTCGGATGAAAAACAGGGGCATGAATGGTTCTCCGGCTTACTGGGCCTGGGACTGTGGAGCTTTTTCGGCGGCGCCTTGCTCGCGTGGGATGACCTTGGCGCCCGGACGGATAGCCGCCAGCGAGCTGGTGATCACCTTGTCGCCGGCCTGCAGGCCCTCGCTGATCTGCCAGCGCGAGCCTTGCATGGCGCCAGTAGTGACCTGGCGCACCTCGACGGTATCGCCCTCGCCCAGCAGCATCACGCTGGCCTGGCCGTCAGCCGAACGCTGCACGGCACGTTGCGGCACCAGGATGGCGTTCTGGTTGAGCCCCTGCGGCGTGCGCACACGCACGTACATACCCGGCAGCAACACGCCCTCGGGGTTGTCGAACTGCCCTCGCAGGGCGATTTGCCCGGTGCTGCGATCCACCGAGATATCAGTGAACAGCAGCGTGCCCTTGCTCTCGATATCGGTACCATCGACGCGCAGCGACAACGGCTGGTCGCTAGCGCCGGCAACCTTGCCCTCGGCGATGGCCGCGCGCAGGCGCAGGGCGTCGGCAGCCGGCTGGGTGAAGTCGGCGTACACCGGATCAAGTTGCTGGATACGCGCTAGCAGAGTCGCCTCACCCTGGCCTACCAGCGCCCCTTCGGTGACCTGGGCTCGGCCGATGCGTCCGGCAATGGGTGCGCGAACCTCGGCATAGCCCAGGTCCAGGCGGGCGGTTTCGACATTGGCCTGGGCCGATCGCTTGTCGGCCTGGGCACTCTGCAGAGCGGCCTTGGCGTTGTCGAAATCCTGCTGGCTGACGGCGTTGATCTTCACCAGCGGCTCGTATCGGCGAACCATCGCCTGGGCCTGGAACAACTGCGCCTCGGCGCGGGCCAGTTCACCCTGCGCCCGCGACAGGGCCGCTTTGAACGGCGCAGGGTCGATCTGGAACAGCACGTCGCCGGCCTTCACGTCGGCCCCTTCCTCAAAGGTGCGCTTGAGCACGATCCCCGCCACCCGCGCGCGCACCTCGGCGACACGCACCGGCTCGATGCGTCCTGGTAGCTCGGCAACCACGGTGAAGGGCTCGGTCTGCACGCTGAGCACATCGACTTCACGCGCCGGCGCCTCCTCCCCTTGCTCTTCGGGCTTGTCGCAGCCAACCAGGGTCACGGCGACCAAACAGGAGATCACGGAAAAAGTGATCCACTCGCGAAATTTGTTCATATCTCACCCAAGCACGAAGCCAGTACGTAGTCGAAGCCGCGCATAATGCACACCAAAATCAAATGAGTCAATATTGACTCATTTGATTTTGATGTGAACAAAGCTAGTATCCTCTTTGAGAAAAATGAGTGTTCTAGGCAAAATACCCGCATCTGCCTGCGATAGATAAAGAGTGACCGATGGATTTAACTGCTGCCGATGAGAAATTGCTGAAGGCCCTGGCGATCGCCATCGTTGACCACCCGCGAGCCACGTTCAAAGAAATAGCCCAGGCAGCGGGAGTCAGCAAGGCGACGCTAAACAGGTTTTGCGGCACCCGCGACAACCTGATCGAGATGCTTCTGGATCATGGTTCGGTGGTTATTTATCGGGTCATTGCCGATGCCGATCTTGAGTCGGCGCCCTTGGACGCATTGCATCGCCTGATCGAAGGCCATTTGACTCACAGGGAGTTGTTGGTTTTCCTCTCATTTCAGTGGCGCCCGGACACGTTTGATTTAGATGCAGGCGGCTGCCGATGGCTGCCTTACTCAGAAACGCTGGACGAGTTCTTTCTACGCGGGCAAAAACTGGGCGTATTCCGTATCGATATCGGTGCCCCGGCGCTTACCGAAATCTTCTCCTCCTTGATCTTCGGCCTGGTAGACGCCGAGCGCCGCGGCCGTATCGCACGCGCAGGTATGGCGGCGTTGATCGAGCAATTCTTCCTGAACGGGGCTTGCAACTACCAAACTTAACGGAAAGCAACGCTCAGTTTTTTTCCAACGGGTTGGCGGTGTCCGTTTTTGGCCGTTCTCTGACGGTCGTGACAGTGACACGCCCTGGTCAAGTTGAACGCAATCCGTGGTCAACGCCAACCCAAATTGGTGGTCAAGAGGAGTGCAATTTCGCACATACCTGAGGACTGCTCACCACATCGCTTGCGTCGGTAGTAGCTTCCGCACTTTCCCCGTCTCTCACCGCTAAACAGCGCTTTCCGGTAGCGGACTTTAGAGCGGCTTGATACTGGCCAGCATGCAGAAATTCTGCCCGTGTAGCGTCACGACCGGACAAGCCACTAGGGTGGCGGTCAGGAAGGCAGGCAAACGGAACACGGCGAAGCACCTCGAAGGCGCTGGCCACTTGCCATCCAACTGGGCGCGGCCTTTAATCGGCGGATCTGGAAAGGAGACGGATATGCCATTGTTGGACGAGATTATTGGGTGGGCCGGCGGACTCAGACCCTGGCAGCAGGAAGCACTGCGCCGGATATTTGCCCGGGCCGAACTAACCCAAGATGACATCGAGACCATTCTGCGAATGGTTCGCGAGCAAGAACGGGAAGACGCAACCACGGGGGGAGCACGGCCATTCACGCTGGACGACGTACCAGGCGCCGGAAGTGGCGCAACCGTGCGGTTGGTGGGTGTCTCGGGGCTAGACCAGGTAAACGGCTTCCCGTCCGGTCGTGCCTTTGACCTCGCACCGGAGGGCATGACCATTTTCTTTGGTCATAACGGCGCCGGCAAATCCGGCTACGCCCGCGTCTTCAAGAATGCCTGCAACGCTCGGCATCGGGTGGAGGTCCTGCCCGACGCTTTTGGGGCGGCAACCCCAGCTAGACTGCCATCAGCAGATTTCGCCATTTTGGTGGATGGCACTCCGGAAACCGCACGTTGGGTCCAGAACGGGCCGGCCCATTTGCATTTGAGTTCGGTCTCGGTCTACGACGCGGCCTGTGCCAATGACTACATCGACGCGGAAGGGACCCCTGCATTTCAGCCCTACGGACTCACTCATCTGACGCGCCTGGTCCTACTTCAGCGTGATTTACAGGCACGGATTGGGACCGAACGCAATGCCTTGGCTCTGGATACCCGGCAATTCGAACCGCTGAAGGGTGACACCGAAGTCGGCCGCTACATCGCCAAATTAGGTGGGGACTCGGACCGCGCCGTGCTTGCTCGATTAGGGACGGTCGGTGACGATGAACTCCGGCGACTGGAGTTTCTGAAGCGGACATTACTGGAAAGCGATCCTGTGCCGCAGGCGCTGGCCTTGGAACGTTTGGCGACACGCTTGGACCAGGCGCAGCGTCGAGCCGAGGAAGTCCAGCGCTGGGTGAATGATCGTGCCATAGCACGGGCAAAGGAACTGATTACAACGGAAAAAACCGCGCATCTCGCCATGCAACTGGCGCAAGCGCGTCTTCAGGATCGAGACACACTGAACGCCATGGAGTTGCCGGTAACGTCCTCACCCACCGCCACGCTGCTGGAAGGCACAGGAGCTGAACTCTGGCAAACGATGTACCGAGCCGCTGAGGCTTTCTCTCAGCAGACGGCATACCCTGAACATCCCTTCCCGCACCTGGAACCGGACGCTTACTGCGTACTCTGCCAGCAACCTTATTCAACGGATGCCTCGGAGCGCATGCGGCGTTTCGCGGCATTTGTCGCCGACAGCGCCACGGCGGATGCGCAAGCCGCCACGCTTGCGCGCATGAACGCTCTAGGGAAGGTGCAGGCTGTCGATCTAAACGTTCTGGATGTGCCAACACGGGCTGACGTGGAGGAGCGACTGCCCGACCTACACGCTGCCATCACCGCAGCGGCATCGGTCTGGACCGCCCGGCATACTTGGGTTAGCCAAGCCCTGCAAACTGGAAACTGGTCCCCCGAGTCAGAACCGCTTCCTATCGAAGCAAACCTCGATAGTCTCTTCGCCGCCAAAGCTGCTTCGCTCCGAGTCGACGCCAATACCCTGCGGACCTCTGCCGATCCCGCTCTACGCTTGGCGCTGACCCAAGAACTGGCAGAGCTAGAAGCCCGACAACGCCTCGCCAACCAGCTTGGCGCGGTGGAGCGCTTTGTTCAGGACAGTCAGGTCCATGCCACATTGAGCCGCTGCCATGCCGCCCTCAACCCAGCGGCAGTGTCACGCAAACTGACGTCCCTGGCGGCGACGCATGTGACCGAGGCTCTGGCCGCTTCTATGAATGCTGAGTTGAAAGCCCTGGGCTATAAGCGACGGGTGCAACCCGACCTGAGCGGGCGCACAGAGCTGGGGGTGACCAAGGTCACGCTGCGCCTGCAGGAAATCACGGCGAAAGCCTCCAAGGTGCTGTCAGAGGGCGAGCAGCGCGCGTTGGGGATGGCTATGTTCCTCGCCGAGCTCGAATCCCTGCCACATACTTCGACCGTTATTTTCGACGATCCGTCTACGTCGCTGGATCACGTATATCGTCGGGCCATAGCTCGGCGTTTGGTAGCGCTGGCTGAGACCCGCCAAGTGCTGGTGTTCACCCATGATGCGGTGTTCCTGACCGAGCTCGCGATGGCGCTTCAGCGCGCTGATCGCTCGGCCAGCTACAAGACCATCGGTTGGGACGAGTCGCCGGGACTAGTGAGCGAGGGGCTGACGTGGACGACGATGGACACCAAGGCCCGCCTGGCCGATCTCGAAAGTCGTGCGAAAGCGCTGAACGTTCCGGTCGGCAGCGACCCGGATGATGAGCTTGAGCGGCAAATCGCATCGGGATACTCAAGCCTCCGAGGCACTGTCGAGCGCGCCATACGCGAGGTTTTTTTGAACAATACCGTCCAGCCGTTCAGCGATGTGGTGAGCGTAGAAGCATTTGGTGCTGTCATTGGCCACCCCGCAGAGGAGTGGGAGCAGTTGCTGGCAGTGTATGCGCGGGCCTGCGAAGCTACCGAGGCCCACGACACCCCAGGCGAGCGCCAACTACCGCTTCCCGCGCGTGAGGAGTTGCTCGGCGATATCGCCCAGGTCCTGGAATTAATCAAAAACGCGACTAAACGCCGAACTGCCTACGAGAATCTACGCCGGGAGCGGACCGCGCAACGCAAGAAGCTCTTCGGCGGCTAGCCCGACGTTTCATGCCGGGCTGGTCGGGCATGGCTGTGTTTCTTTCGAATATTGCGAGCTCTCCGTTTCAAAGTTTTTTGTGGCCTCGCGGATCAAGAGGAAGCACATTGGAGGCCGGCAGTTGGCGCTCCAAGTCCGCAATACGGTCGTACAGCTCAAGAATGGTGGCGTCGGCCTCACTGAGTAGGCTGGCTAGGTGGTCACGCTGCTGCGTGATTTCCTCGATCCGTTCTCGAAGTCCACGATTTTTTCTGCGGGCTAATAAGCTGACTTGGCGCACTGATGGCGGACGTTGCTCAGCGTGTCCTTCCACGTACTTTTGGATCTCAGCGATCAGTAGGGGGAAACGAGCTTTTTTCAGTGCAGAGGGGTCGCTGCCGGCCTCCTTGGCAACGTTGTTCTGACTTACGGGCGTCCCCTTCGGCAGTCGTTCGGGCTTGTTGCTCTTCAGCCGCTCGAACGCTGCGCGATACTGCTCGCCGGCACTCATTCGCTTAGCCGGGTCAGCGGATTCATGTTTGCCGGATGACATGGCGATAATTCTCCACACTACGTTTCTGGGCTTCCAACGAAGTCCTTAGCGGACTGTCTACCTCGGCAGCGGCCAGGCGCTCATCCAATACCGCCTCCAACACTTCGACTTCGTCGAGTTGCTCGGGGTCATAGAGAACGTCCGCACATGGTTTGGTTTCTCCGGGGGAGTCGCCCCCTCCGCAGCGAGCGATATTGTCGATGCCCCCATAGGGACAGGGGGTACGGCTCGTGCAGATGCCCAGCAAAATCGGTCGATGAGTGACCGTCCCCTTCTTAGCCAGATTGATCGCTTTCTTAGCATCAGAGGCTGAGATTAGGCGGACAATCTCAGATTTTCGCTTCTCGCCGTGGGGGCTGACGAATCGGTTGCTCGTCAGCTGTTGCAGCTGCCTACCCAAAGTTTCGTACATGGTGCGGACGTAGTAGGTATGGGCCTTCTCTTCCAGCCGTACCCTGGAATGGTTTTGCCCGTAGTAGAGACTCATCGCTCTGGCGACGTGCTTTAGCTGAAACTGCAATGAAGCGTCGCTGACCAGCCCGGATGCCTGCATATTCACTGCGCCGGTTCGTCGGAGTTGATGCCAGGCCAACGGCCAGATTTTGCCGACCGCAAACTCGTCGGTCAGCGTCGGCGTCACCAACCGAGCCAATTCGAAATCTTCCGGCGTAATGCGCAATTGCTCACGGTCGAACAGCTTGTCGAACCACTGAAGCACATGGGCATAGCTCGGAATCGATGGCCGAATCGTGCGGTTGATCTTGGTGAACTTCGTTCCCCACGGTTCAAGGCAATAATCAAGCAGATAGCGCTTGGCCGGATCATCCGGCACCGAGGCCTCGCCGGGGGGAGAGTCGCATTCTGCGCGGAGGTCTGCGACCACACGCATGGCTTCAACTGCCACCTGAGCTGACGGGGACGTCACCCAAAGTGCCTCAGAATCCGACATCGTCTTGGTCGTTCGTCCGCACAATACATGGATGTCGCCAAACTGCGGATCACGTTCTATGTGCAAGCAATCGGCGCGCAGGTTCCAAGCCTCTTCGACTCGCATGAGGCTGAAGTTCAGCAGATAGCACAGTCCAGATCGACTCACGAGGTTGAGGTAGCGACTCAGAGTTTGAATGCGAATTTCGTCGTCGCTCACTCCCAGCCAGCGACGAAATAGTTCCACCATGCCAAACCGATGCGCGGTGTCGATGAATGGGCCGTAGTACTGCCGCCCAGTCCACTTTCCGTTTGATCCATCCGACGGCCACTGAAACGGATAGAACGATTGTGGCCTGCGTTGTCCTTGGAGACTGGCAGAGTTGTGCCGATAGGCAGCCAGACAGAAGCGGAAGCACTCCTCGACTTGGCCTCGATGCGCCAAAAAGTCATCCAGGCATTCGCGCAAGCGTGTGATTTGATAGTGCCAAATGCGGGGCGGGATATAGGGGGTCTGGAGCTTCTGGTGGTCGGGCATGGCCGCTGCGAGGCGTGCCAACCCTGCGCGATCCAACAAGGTGAACCCCAGCGCATCCCGCCGCTCGTACAGTTCGTGCAGCAATGCCAAGAACTCACCGGACCGGGAAGCCTGGAGCACCTCCGGGAGACGGTCGGCAACGCGCGGAAAATGACTCAGTTCGGATGCGAGAATGCCTTCTTGAGTGCACAAGACGAACAGCCGACGCATCTGGTCGAAGCGCGTTTTCAGGCCTCGGTATCCACGGGCTCCATTGGGGCCGTATAGCCACCAGCCGATTACGGTCCGCAATAAATCGGCGTTCGCAGGATCGATCGCGGCGACATATTTCTTATCTGGGCCATCGCCGAAATTGAGAGTGAGCCGTTTTCCCGCCCATGGGTCGAGCCGCCAAATGGCATCGCCCCAACGGCTCACCACCTGGCCAGCGGCATCTATGATGACCGGCCAATCACGCTGCGGTGGCCAGCACGGCGGACGGTAGTTCGGCGCATCAGGAATCGCTAGGGGCGAGTCGATGCCGAGGCCAAGTTCGGAAAGAATATTTTTCGTCATGCTGATCTTTGTCGCAGTTCTGCCAATCGGATGAAGCCATCCCAGGCCGGGTGGTAGTCACCTTCACTTATGCGCGCTCTGGCTTCTTCGACCCAAAGCCTGCGGACCTCGCTACTTTCTTCGAAGAAGCGCAGTTTGGCCGTCAGCCGATCGATCACCAGCAGGGCCGGATGCTCTGTCGTCAGGTGCTTACCCGAACTGGATGGGCGGTAGCGTGCCAGTTCAAGCGATTTGAGGTGGCGCAAGCTACCGAGAGACCACACATGATCCTCACTTTCGATATCCCGGTGCTGGGTACAGAACAGGCAACCGGCAGCATTGATGCAGTCGGGTCGCGGACCATTCTTCGGCATCGTGCCCACTGGTTCAGGTGTGGCCGATACACATCTACCAGGAGCAGGAGGTGAAAGGGACGGATCGGTTTGCTGATGGAAGCGCGTAATTTCCACCATAGCGATCTGCGGATGGGGGTCGGCATATACGCGTATCAGCGTTTGCACCGTATGCTGGGCCAACTCCGCAACCTGTTGGGGATTCTGGGACTCCCGAAGCAACCAGTTGATGCGCGTCCCGCGCAGTTTTCGCGGTCTCACTATCGGTATGCCAAGCTCGCGGCAGATGCGCGTAACGTTCGTGAACTGCGTCGCCTCTTCTAGGATTCGTCCCCCGCTACGTATAAGCGGAAAGAGCAAACCATCCGGCTCATTGGGAAACCATTCGGAACGCCATTCGAGATAGCGCTCGAACCACTCTCGATAACTGGCAAAGATCTCGAATAGCACTTCTCCTTCCCGTCGATTTTTGTAGGTACGTACCTGGTAGCCGTCTATGTGGCTGGTGTAATGAAACTGCTCAACCCGCAGGGTATGTGCTTGCTGGAGGTTCAGACCGGTCTGGGCGATGAACATCAGCAATTCACTCTCGATCCGTAAATTGACGATGGGGAAACGGGTCCGCAGTGTCCGATCTGCATCGTGGGCGGCACGCGCCGCCAGGGATGCTTCGATTTGCGCTTGGTTTTGCGGCCTGGTACGGCGGGCCGCTACTTTCTCGGGGCTCTGCAATCCCGACCATAGTTCCAGCACTTGGCCGGTGCGTAACGAAATACAAACTGGGAGGGGGGCCATTGTCCCCCTCCAGGTCAATGCCTCGCATACGTCAGCTAGAAGGTGTCCGAATGCGAAGGTGTTTTGCAGATTCTGCTTGTCCGCTTTGCTCGTATGTACCTTGCCTTTGCCGCGCGGCTTGCGAATACGTGTGCTCTTGCTCAGGCTTGCTTGGCGGTCCAATGCTCGGTCCAGCATCGTCGCCGTGAGCCTGGTGAGATCGTACAGGGACCCATCGCTGAAATTGCGTTCGACTCGATGACGCTGGAGCAAGTGATCGGTCCAACGAATGAACGTGTCGGCCGCCGTCTCGAGACTGAGATTCACGTTTTCTGAATCGATCCAGGCAAAGAATCGGCGCAATGCACTGATCTTGTTCTGCACCGAGAAGCGACTTCCGCCACCAGCAAGGTCGTCAGTCATGTGCTCATGCAGCTGCGTCACCAGCTCGAAACGTTCCGGCAAGGGACTGCCGAGTTCGCCCTGCGCGATCTGGCGGCCCACATGCTTCACCTTTGCTGCTGCACCTCCGCGAAACAGCAGCGGCCGGAGGTCCCAGGGCGTTTCAGTGGCCCCATACTCAAGCATCGGGAAAGTGAGGTCGAATTCGGAACTATCCATCGTGCCGCGCCCCAGCGCCGATCCCGCTAAATGCCGCCATGAAGCTATTTGAGAGGGCTTGTTTGATCGGCAGTGCCTGTACGAATCGGATGTATTTGAAGGTGGTGGCTTCAGAGTTAGGCCCATGGAGCAACGCGTCGCTGACCGTCGCAATTACAATAGCGACATCGGCACAAGCCGATAGCGCCAGACGTGCCAATTCGGTACCGAAGGTGCAGCGCGACTGATGGAAGCGGAATTTACGGAGCACCTGTAGTTCTGCTTTGACGCCCCGTTTTCGAAACTCGGACATCTCAACATTCACAGCAGATGACTGATCGGTGCCGCGCCTGCCATAGGCGTTACCAAAGCGGGTCAAGAACAGCAAATCACGATTCTCGGGCGAGGCTTTCGCCTCTCGTTCCATCCTCCGCCAGCCTTTGGCATATTCCAGCAATTCATCACGCAACGCTTCGGGTATCCAGACCTGGCCAGTCACACCGAATTTCGTGTGCACTGGCGGAGCTGCGCCTGGACCAACTGCAAGGCGTAGAAGCCCTTCAGCGGAAGGGTCGGGGGCGGCGCGCTCCAGAGACTGAATCTTGAGATCACAGATGCTGCCGAGCCGCATCCCGGTAAAAAATCCAAGGGCCAACATGAGGTAGAGCTCGGGCGTGGCGTTCTCTGCGGCGAAATCCAGAATTGCATCGCGATCGGTCTCCGAGACTGGCAACAGCCCATCTTCAAGCGTTTGGCCTGGGCGCTTACGGTTCGGGATGCTGAGGTCGGTGGTGGTTCCGCTGATCGTTCGCTCGAACCCCACCCGGTCGAAGTATTTAACGACGTAGGGTTTTTCCCGCCACAGCTGGACGTGTGGAGAAAGAAGCTCCCTATGCCTTACCCACCGATAGAACATGATGCAATTGCGCATGTACTCAGACGCCGTGGATGGGCCGATCTGGCCGGCATCGCGCATCTTGATCAACGCCCCTCGGTATAGCACCAGGCAGCGGTCAGCTTTGCGAGCGGGAAACTCGAACCACTGCAAATCACGAGATTCAAGAAATTTAGCGTAATTGAGAAGGCCATTCATGTTACTGGCAACGGTCTTAAGAGAAGCGTCACCAGTCGTTGCTCGCTCCACTGCCCACAGGTTTGCCTCCCTCCAAGGTGCATAGTCTGCCCAAAAGATTTGGGGCAAGCCCTCAATGGATGGCCGGCTGCTACTGGGGGAGTATGCGACGGCGTTCTCTCTGCGCACGAGGTAATGGGGCACGAAATGAATGCGCTCTAGCGTCGCCATTCAACGCCCCTGGGACGCTTAACAATGTCCATAGATAGAACTCAATAGCTTAGGCGTCCGCACTATACAACTTACTCTTATCGATGCTGTAGACCTCTATCGCCGGTACCAGGCTTTCAATCACCGTCATGACTCGCTGACTCATGTCGCCATATAACGCATAGTTGCTCGAGAACGGGACGATGCCATGGCGGCGGATCACGTCTTTGATCTGATGGTAGGGCTCCCCCATCTTCACGTGCGGCTTGGCGTCGGCGCTGCGGGCGATCACGCAACCATCGTTGTTACTCAGGACCACAATGGGTACCCGGCGCAGGTCTGGACGGAACACCCGCTCGCAGGACGCATAGAACGAGTTGCAGTCAATCAGTGCGATCGCCCGATCAGCCATGCAGAAACCGCCGCAGGCTGCCCGTGACCACGCCCCACACCTCGAACTCATCCCCTTCCATGATGTAGCGCGGCAAGTACTTCGGATTCTCGGACTCCAGTACAAACTGGCCCCCGCGCTTCTTGAGACGCTTCACGCAAACATCACCGTTAAGCCAGGCGATCACGATGTGCCCGGGCACCGCATCCAGTTTGCGATTCACCACCATCACATCTTCATCAAAAATCCCAACGCCGGTCATGCTGTCTCCTGATGCCAGCACCAGATAGGTATGGGGAGCATCCACACCCATCAGCTCATCAAGGGACAGCGGTTGATCCATATGATCCTGGGCGGGACTGGGGAAGCCAGCCGGCACCCGGGAGCTGTAAAACGGCAGCTCGATGGCCGAACTGGTCAAAGGGCCTATGATTACTGCATTACTACTCATTAGTGTGACTCGCTGACGTGACTGTATGCACATACAGTATTTTGATTCGCCGGCATCGTCAATTTGGCGCTGACAGGAGGTATGGAATGTGCGGTCGATTTGCGCAGTACCGGATTGCCTGGGAATACCTTGAACCGATTGGACTGCAACTGCCGCTGCTCGGCGGCGTCGATCCCGAGCGGATCAACCGCTACAACGTGGCGCCGCGGTCGAAGGTGCGGATACTGCACCAGGACCCGGATGGCCTCCGGTGGGATCTTGTGCCCTGGGGCTGGGAACCGTTCTGGGCGAAGGGCCGACGGCCGCCGGCGATCAATGCCCGGAGCGAGACCGCTGCCACCGGTAAGTTCTTCAAATCGATATGGGAGACAGGCCGGTGCGTGATTCCGGCGGACGGCTGGTACGAGTGGGTGAAGGATGCGGACGATCCAAAGCAGAAGCAGCCCTACTACATCCACCGGCGCGGCGGTGCACCGATGTACTTTGCTGGGATTGGTCAGTTCAGGCGGGACGGCAGCGAGCCGCGGGAGGGTGACGGGTTCGTGATCATCACGGTGGACAGTGACCAGGGGATGGTGGATATACACGACCGGAGACCAGTCGTGCTATCACCCGCGTGCGCAGCAGATTGGATCGACCCAGAGCTGGCTGCTGTTGAGGCAGGAGAGATTATAGACCAGCACGGCGAGCCCGTAGATGAGTTTGAGTGGTACCCCGTGGCTAAGGCGGTGGGGAATGTGAGGAATGAGGGACCTATGTTAATAGTCGACGACAAAAGCAATGTTTAAATCAGTTGAAGATGTCTAGTTCCGCGCCTACCTCTCCGACCGCGTACTCCCCATGAGCCACCTCGACTTGAATATTCCACTTTTCAGGCGGGGCATCCAAGTTCACCCGGCCACATGTTATATAAACTTCAGTCTGGACTTCTTCTTTAGTCTCCAACACGTTTGAGCCACAATCAACATACTCTCTATCCACCCAATCCCACTGATAATAACTAACATCAATCAGGACTTTGACTTGGGCTTCCACAGTCAACTCTATAATCCATTCTGAGGGGTCTTCATCATCGCACCAAATCTCAGTAAGTCGCGGAATCACCTTATAATTGAGCATTGATGCTTCATAAGCCTCAGCCTCGACTCTAGCAGCATTAACAGCATTAACATTGCTTGCATCCCATTCCGAGCTTTCAAAGTGCTGAGTTAATTTCTTACCAAGCTCCTCATTTAAAAGTGAGTCGCTATCTTCAAGAGCACGCATCACTAAACCTTCCACAGCTTTAGCGTGCTTGTCGGTTGCAGCAAACAAGGACGCCAGCTGCTCAATGCTTTTTACACAATACAGAGAAACTGACGATTCGCAAAAGTCCGCCCAACCTTTGTCGTCTGAAACAACAACACCATGTAAAGAAGTGGCATTGGCATAATCTTCAAGTAGGGCTAGAGATGCAGCATCAGGAAACTCATATTTCTTTTTATCATTTCTCTCAAATGGCGAATCCCCATTAAAATACATATTGAAGATCCGCTCAGCAGTATTCCAACTATAATCAAGGACATCCCCACTGCATTCCTTGACATAATCCATCACGTCTTTTTTAAAGCTAGCGCGAGCGACCTTGATTACTTCGCACTTCTCATAAGACCGACTTACTTCCGCAAGATCGATACCCGTGAGTCGCTGCAAGTTTGCGATTGATCCCGCAAGGCTAGATGCGGCCTCAGCTACGCCTTTCATTCGATGGCTGATAATTTCTTCCAAGACCACCGGAGACAGCTGGAGAATCATATTTGCCGGTAGCTGCTTAGGTAACTGACTTAGCGGTGGATGGTCAAATCTGTAACCTTTCGACTGGATCACATTTCTGTCCAATGAAAAGAAACCGATCTCGCCATTCCATAGCTGCTGCGGAGTTGGGCTTCCTGCAGGCATTCTTTGTCTCCGGAAAACTTGAAATGGCATATTGGCGTGTTCAGTTAGGATGTGCAACACCGCGCACCCGCTCTTGCAAATACTCCAGCTTCTCTCGGTCCTCAATCATTGCTCGCCTGAGATTGAAAACAGCTCGTCGAGCTGCTGGACTGAGTTCGAGGGAGGCTGCATCGCCCATGCTGCCGGCGCCGGTGGTTTCGGACACTGTAGCATCGGCGCGGGCGACACGGACTTCGATCCGCAGCCGGCGGCGCTCGCCGTCAGCAGCAGAATACAGATCCTCAAGGCGACGGTTTTCGAATAGTGCATGGGATAGCTCCTTGGTGTGCTTGGTGTCCAGGCGAGCCAGGTCAGTGGCCAGGCGCTGTTGATCGGCCTGCTGCTGCAGGATGACCTGAGCATTAGCCTCGGCTGTTAGGCGTAGTTGCTCGACGTGCTCGGTCCGCTGCTCGGCCAGCTGCTCACCCATCCGCCATCCGCTGCCTGCCCAGCCGCCCGTGAAGCCGACCAGCAACAGAGAGACAGCCACAAACATCGTTGTCTTGGTTTTAATCACCGCGCACCTCCTCCGCCAGCAGATCCGCCAACACCTCAGCCAGCTGAAGCTTCCAGCGCTGATAGATGGCCACGTCACTCGGGTTGCTGATAAAGAACAGCTCAACGATGATGCCGCCGCCACTGCTTACGAATGCAAGGCGGGAATGCTGGCCGCTGCCCTCGCCCTTCGCACCGCGGTTGGCGATGCCCAGGGTCTCGCTGATGGCTCGGCAGATCCGCAAACCCAGCTCCATGTTGACCTGCCGGCTCAGCGTCTCCACGCCGGTGGCCGTGGGCGTGTGGAATGCGTTGCAGTGAAACTCCAGCGCAATGTCATGCTCGGCAGCCATGCGCCAAGCCTTGGAAAGCGGCAGGTTCTGGCCGGGCTCGCCGTCTTTGCTGAACTCCACGCCTCGGGCGCGCAGGGCATTGGCGAGCAGGTCTCGAAACTCCAACACGATGCTGGCCTCGGTGTAACCATCGCCCACGGCGCCGGGGTCGGCATCTGAGTGACCGGCGCTGATAAACAATATTTTGGTTTGCATGAGGTCTCCTGATTTGCAGACAATAAAAAACCCGCCGAGGCGGGTTGGTTGAAGAGGAATGTATTTAGACCTATGGTCTATCGGTTAAAAATCTATGGAGACAGTCCAGTGACAGATCAGAATTACATTACCGAAACGCTGGATGGTGACATCCTTACTGTTCGCTGCGAAAAACACGACATCACCGAAAAAAGCGGTGAACATGCGAATGGGTGGCAATGGTTCCGGATGCATCATGATCGTGATGCAGATACCGTTACACCAAAATGCTTGAAGTGCGAGCGCGGTAATCTGTATAGACCGGGCAACTAACTATTAAATTTGAGACTCAAGACACGGCAAGCCGGCTTCAGTTATGGCATAGTGCTCCGGTCATCCTGTCAGATGATGCCGGCTACAGCAGTGCCGGCTTTTCAGAACAGACCTGCAGGCTCCCCTTCGATATCCCAGCTGAAAATCAGCACCTCTTTTGCATCGCTGCTCTTCCCTTCCCCGGCTCCACCGACGGTGTAGCGAATGCCAGTCGACTCGATGTGGAAACCGCTGAAACATTCACGCACGTCCGGATGGTCATTGAGACTGATGATGGCTTTCCCCTGAAGCTGCCCCAGAAGCTTGGCCATCTCCAGGTACTGATTCCACCCGAAGTCAACGCCATACCCTTCGGTCTGCCAGTACGGCGGATCGAGATAGAAGAAAGTATGGGGCCGGTCATAGCGGGTGATGCATTCCTGCCAGGGCAAGTGCTCGATCTGCGCGTTGGCCAGTCGCAGGTGAGCAGCTGATAACTGCTCCTCGAGCCGCAACAGATTCAGACCGGGACCGCTGGTCGTCGCCGTGCCAAAGGTCTGGCCAGCGATCTTGCCGCCGAAGGCCAGCTGCTGCAGGTAGTAGAACCGAGCAGCGCGCTGGATATCCGTCAGCGTTTCGGGCCGGGTCATCTGTTGCCACTCGAACACCTTCCGACTCGATAGCGCCCACTTGAACTGACGGACGAATTCCTCAAGGTGGTTTTGCACCACCCGGTACAGGTTAACCAGCTCCCCATTGATGTCGTTGATCACCTCAGAATCCGACACGTAGGGCCGCATAAAAAAAAGCGCCGCACCTCCCGCGAACGGCTCGACGTAGCAGGTATGGGCAGGGATGAAGGGAAGGATTCGATCGACCAGGCGGCGCTTGCCACCCATCCATTTAATGATTGGTTGTGCCATATAGAGCCTCTTTTGCAGGGGCGCTCACCGGCGCTCTACATGGGAGGCTCGTGGCCTTCAGTTGATTTGTAAACTTGCAGCGGGGGCATTTGATGACCAGGTGGTACCCGCCCAGTGCCTCCGCCAGTTTCTTACCGCAACCGCTACATCTCAGGTCTGTTCTCACTTGCAAAGCCTCAAATCTGCTAGGCTTGCCCGGCTCGCGCGTGAGCAGGGGGCCTTGGCTGGCTTGCAGGTATGTGCTGCAGGTTGGTGTCTGGCTGGGGTGTTACCGCACCCGAGTCAGACGCCCTCTCTTTTTCACAGCGTTCTCTCTTGCATTGTCCCCCTCAAACTACAGGCGTAAAAAAACCCGCCGTGGCGGGTCGTGTACTTCGTCGATCAATTACTACCCCTTCGGCACCAGTGCAGCCATCTGTTGTTCTGCAATGACATGGCCGTGGGCGGCGGCTTTGGCCAGCCACATGAGGCCTGTGTTGTGGTCTTTCTCTACGCCCTGCCCTTTGATATAGAGCTTGGCCAGATTGTGCATGGCGTCGGGGTGCTGCTGATCGACGGCTTGGTTCAGCCAGGTCAGTCCTATTTCCATCAGATCGAGCTCGAAGAACAGTTGAGCCAGATCGTTCTGGGCATCGGCGTTGCCGGCGTCGGCTTCGATTAGCAGCTCGTAATCTGCAGGCTCGATCGGCAGGGTGATAAGCGGGGCGATCTCGTCAAATGCGATCATTGCCCGGCCGCGCTCATCTGTATCCCGGCGGGTGATCTGCCCTTCAGTAACCCGACGCCAGAGGGTCCGCTTGCTGATCTCGGTGATCATGATGGCTGTGTCCAGACTGATTGCTTCCACGTTTCATCCCTTGAACTGAGGTCTGGCACACCTACTGCTGTGCCATTTTGGCATTTGGCACAGCAGTAGGTGTGCCAAATGGGGTGGCATTTAGTAAGCCAGGCACAGAATACCCAGCATCGCCAGCGTTGGGCAACTGGCTAAAATGCTGCAAAGCATTAGCAACCGTGACTCACAGAGACATTTCAAGATTAGAAGCCCCAGGTTGGCACGGTATCTGCCTATACAAAGCTAGGTCTCATGGCCTTTCAAAAAATACGGAGATTTAAATGAAAGCTCAAAAAGGTTTTACTCTTATCGAACTGATGATCGTAGTTGCGATCATCGGTATCTTGGCTGCTATCGCTATTCCCCAGTACCAGACTTACGTTGCGAAATCTCAAGTTTCACGCGTTGTTGCTGAAACCGGCGCTCTGAAAACGACCGCAGAAACTTGTATTCTTGACGGTAAAGAGACTGCTGAATGTGACTTTGGCGCAGCTGGTTCCACCTTGCTGAATGGTGCTAGCACTGGCGGCTTGAATGGAACCAATGGTGTGGTCAGCGGTGAAACCGGTGTACCAGTAGTGTCTCTTTCCACCACAGCAGCTGGCGACTCTACAATCATAGGCACTTTCGGCAACAGCGCCGCTCTTGCCATTAATGCTGGAACTATCACATGGACTCGCGATGCTACAGGTACCTGGACTTGCGAAAGCAGCCTGGATGAGAAGTTCAACACTACCGGTTGCCCGAAAGCTCCGTAATTGAGTCGGTAGCCTAATAGGCATACACCGCTTTTACGGTATCAGCGCCAAGCTCGGATTACACGGGCTTGGCGTTTTGTAACACTGCTATCAATTTTCACACCTCCACCTCATACTGCACCAACCCCGGCGCCTGCCCCGCCACCTGCCCATCCACAACAAACGCCTTCAACCCCCTCGCTACTCCAGTCCCCTTGGCACTGATCTGATTCCCGTTCCGCAGCGTTATGACGCTGGTCCCGCTCTGCAGGTTGACGCTGGTTACTGTGCCGACAGTTCGGCTGCCACCTGGTAGCAAACCGATGAACCGCTTCCATGGGTTGACTGTACTCATGCGCCCTCCCGGTGGTGGCGTTCCAGTTTCAGGGTTTGCTTGACGCGGCTGGCTCCTATGCCGTCTGCGGTGATCTCGGTGGCCAGGCAGAGGCCTCGCCAGGTGTCCTCGATGTCGCGCACTTCGCACAGCATGCCTGGGGTTACCAAGCCGGGGGCGGTTTGCTCTGGGAGCAGGGGCACGTCCAGGGTGACGATCTCCTGGTTGCCGCCTTTGCATAGTTCAGCGATACCGCGCGCCCTGCCCGCTTGCTCGCCAGTGAGCCAGTCGCTGAACACATCCGGCGCGGGTTCGTCGCCGGCGGTACCGGCTCGGCGCACGTTGACGCTGACGCCGTGATTGGTGCCACTGACGTAGCAGCTGTTCCACTCCGGCTGCGGTTGCCATTCACTGCCCCATGAGCTGACGATGTCGGCCGGGATGATGCGGTCCATGATGGCGCTGGTCCATTGCCACACCGGGGAGCGGTAGCGCGGCAGTACCGTGAGCTCCCGGGTATCGCATGACGGGCTGACGATGCCGCCTACTGTCTCAGCCAGCTCGGCGATCACCTGCATGGGTGTTTTCTCCACGTAGCTGAAGGCACCCTCCGGCAGCGTCCAATCTGGTGGCCCGGCATTCCAGGCATCCCAATTCAATGTGAAGTCGGTGTACTGCAGTTCGAACTCGGCAGCCTGCTGGGCGTTGATAGGTGCGGTATTGCTCTGGCTGCGCGCTGGGGCGTAGGGCTTGGCCAACAGTTGAGTCTGGCTGACGCCGGTGATGGTGTAGCGCTCATCTGCCAGCTTGCCGACACCTGAATAGCGTTCGATGATGAACACCCAGCGGTGGCCGTTTATGGTCAGCTCCACCTCCTTGGGGCCACTGGCGTCTGGGCGGACCAGAGCCAGAGAAGTGCGGCCGAACAGGTTGGCAGTCAGGGTCCAAGCGAAGCTATCGATATCCAGGCCGGTGCGGATGCCAGTGGCGTCCAGCGGGACGCGATCGGGCAGCACGACGAGGCTGACGCTGTTGGCAATCATGTAGGTCTCCAGAATGTCCGGCTCGGCCGGCGGCGGCACGATGATAGTGATCGGGCCGGTGTAGTCCGGGTATTCAATGTCGGTCGGTACCGGGTCGAGCGGGCGACCTCGCCCCCATGGCAGCTGCATGGACAGCATGGCCTGCCGAGCTGGACGCCAGTGCAACACGGTACCCGAGTCCACCGGCTGAATAACCCGCGAAGGCGGCACGTAGCGGAAGTCGAAGAACACCATGGGTGAGTTGCTGGGCGTGTATCGTTCACCGCCGAAGTTGAACACCAGTGGGCCATTGCCGGGCACATACAGGCTGCGCTCGATTTCCAGCGCGGCGTCATAGCGCGGGCCATGCTCATCCACCCGCTGATAGCGTGGTGCGGTACTGGCATCTTTGGCTGCGGGTGCCGGGTTGTAAGCAACCGTGACCCGCCACTCAGCTGACCTGATGCTGTGATCCCATGCGCCGGTAACACCGAGATCCTTGGGTGGGAACTGGGTGAAGCCCGACTCCACCGCGGCGCTATCCCGTGGTGCGGCCGGTGCCCACTGTTCGGTCAAGCTCTGATCCAATGCTGGGACGCCAGACCAATCGCTGCCGGCTTCCCTTTCGGTTGGCCGGCCGTTGTCCCAGGCGCTGGCCAGAGCTGCGTTGCGCTCGGGCACTGGCTGCCAAAGGCTGGCGACCGGGCCCGCGCTGGCCTGCCGGGCTGTTCTCCAGCTAGCATTGATATCCGCAATGAGCATTAGATTATCTCTATTGGAATCGGCCCGTGCGCCAAAGGGCGATAGTATCGGACGGCAACAGCACGAGCCGTACCGAGCTGTCTGGACGCATTTTCCCCCTCGACTGGCCACCACTGAGGCTCTCTTGACGGCAGCTGACCAGCCTCAGTGATCCGGTAAAGCCAGCCACGAAAATCAGAAGGTCGAATTGTAGCGCCAAGTGGTACAGTGAGGTTTGGCTGAAAAAGAAGCCCGTGCTCATCCAATGCAACTGCGAAATAGGCACCATCCGTGACCCGAAGATCCAGTGTTAAGGCTCCGCCATCGGACTGGCCATACCCAGCAACTCGCCATTGCCCATCCGGTGGACGTTCAAGCATAACCACCTCTCGATCAGCCGGCGCACTGTCGAGGTAAACCATGGCTTTCGCCTTCGCGGGTGATCCAGCAGGCCCACTGCTCTCTAGCCCAGTGATATTGAACATAAGGTCTGCAGATTCGCTGAACTCGAAATAAACTGCACGGGTTCTTCTCGGTGGAGCGTCATCAAGCCCGGCCACAAGCCATGAACCTTGATCTAATAAAGTTGCAAGATCAAACGTATGGGAATGGGTCCACTCACCTAATTCTGCATGAAAGCACATTTCGATATTTCCAATGGACTCCCACCCCCGATAAACTATTATCGTTTTTGGCGTGGGCGTCACTTCTCCATCACGCAGCAGCCTAAAGCGTAAAGTGATTTTAGGCCGCTCTAAGATCGCACGGGATATAAGGTGAGGCGATACCAGCTCAGCCATCACCAGAACTCCGGATTATCTGTCAGTATTGCTGTGGCGCTATCGTAATTGGAAAGCATCACAAAATAGGCATGGCCATCATCGAGAGGTAGGCTCTCACCAATATTAAACGCTTCCAGCTCTTCTATTCTTCCTAAGCACCGTGCCGCTGACTCTCTCTCATAAAATGCCAGCTCAGCAATTAGCGCAACCCCTCGCAGCCGACCTAAAACCTCTGCATTTCCTGCACACCATATAGCCGGAACCAGGCGAACTTGCGCCAATTGAAAAATTGGTGCCATAACATCAGCCCGACCTGGTATCGAAAGGCCGGGCGTCCCTACAACCAAATCACCTGACCCTACCAACAACCCAGTATTAGGGTCTTTCAAACTGGTAAAGCCATTGCTATCAAAATTTGAATACACTGTGTCACTAACCGTATTTCGCCCTCCAACGGCTATCCCATTCCCGTTACTATCCTCGCCGACATACAAACACATAAGGTTCGTAGAGAAGCTACCGAAAACCCCATTACTTAATATATTGCCACCTGCTGACAAGATAAACGTCCGCTCATCAGCAATCACAGACCATCCACTCGTATCACTCGAATACGCTATCAAGCTAATGCAAACTTTGTGAGGAGGGTTATTATCACCGCGCGTGCCACTTTTGAGACCTGCTCCAGTCATCACATCGCCATTCATGCCTGTGAATGTGCAAGACAACCATACTTCTAGATTGTTGCTAGAAGCCCAATTCAGGCATACAAACATAGTTCCTGGCCCGTTGGAGAGAACAATGTGTCTTGCACCTTCAGCAATAAGTGACCAGCCAGCCGCAGGCTTAGTACCGTAACCTGATACCAAGCAGGCTTTTAGGACTGCTTTAATAGCATTGAAATGATTTTGGTTTGTAGTCGAGGTGGAATAAGAATAAGAAGGCGAGCCCATGTCTGCTCTGCGATAAAGTGTGGCCATCAGTCTGCATCTCCTCTTACCTGCAATCTCAACCGATCATCATCCACCGTGCCCTGCCCACTCAGCACCGTACGCACCACCCACATCGGCCCCAGGCAGGCATCAGTGTTGAACCGCACCGCGTTGCCGCTGGCCCAGCCGCTACCCCACCCTTCCCGGCGGATGGTGAAGTAAGGCGATCCTGTGGCCGGGTTAATCGGCGCGCAGTCCGCAGAAATGTTGCCGGCGGTGATCACCCCTAATCTCTCCTCCACCACGTTGAACGCGGTGGCACTGGTGAATACCAGCGCCCACTTGCCCGCGATCGCGCCGGCGTTGGTGATGATTGGCGGGTAGTTCAACTGGTTGTACTGAGCGGTGGTGCCGCTGCCGATGGGTTCGTCGCTCCAGTTGGGTGTGCCCTGGTTCCAGGTCTGCTGGGTAAACCAGCGGTACAGTCGCGCCTGCAGGTCCCCCCAGGTCACGGCGCTGCTGACCATGGTTTCGTCGGCGGGCAGGTCCCAGGGCATGGGCGAACCAATACCCACAGCGCCGGTGATCTGCACCTCGTTGCAGACGGTCATGTGCTCCACCCGATCGCGCAAGGTCAGCGGCGGCGTAAGCGGTCCGCCATCAGGGTCCTGCAGCAGCACCGGTGTTGCCCAGGTGATCAGGCCCAGCTCGCGGTCGACCGCATATTGTTCCGGGTCCAGCGGCACGCCGAGGCTGTCTACCACCTCGATCATTGCCTGATAGGCCCGGCCGAGCGCGACGGTCTGGCCAGCCTCGGGAGTGACCTCCTGCTCGGCGGTGTGATGGATGACCAGCACGTCGCCCTCCCGGTAGATCGGCACGCGGCCGTCGGCTGGCAGGCGCACTGGGTCCAGGCCGAGCAGGTCGGCTGACATGGGCATGCTGGTCTGCACCACTGCGTTATATGTCACCAGCACGGCGATGACAGGCACTGAGGTAACACCGGCCTGATCATCCGGATTGGTGTTGAACCGCAGACTGACAATGCCGGTTTGCGCGTCGACCGTGCCGTGGATGATGCCCCCACCAGTGACGTTGCCGTTCAAGTCGGCGCTGCCGGTGATGATCTCCGCAGTGTCGGCGCGCACCACGGTCACCTGCAGGCTTGCCGGGCGCAGCGGCGCGCCTGGGGTCCGGAAATACAGATCGGTGGTGGCAAAGCCGCCGTTGCTAGTCAGGCAGGCCAGCCGGTTGACGGCGCCGGCCTGGGCGGCTGGGTAGGTCTGTAGCGTGACCTTGCGGGCGGCATAGTCGACCTGGCCCACCGCCACGCCAGCATTGGTGGCCGTGTTCAGGGAGCGGAACAGCACGCCGGAACGGTCGATATAGGTCTCGCCACCCCATTCAAAAATCAGACTGCCTGGCACGATCGGGTCTGCGGCGTCGGGCAGCAGGTCGATGGCCAGCGGCGGCGCCGGCAAGGTGTCGGTCTGCGGCTCGTAGACCGAGTCGGCGGCCTGGGCACGGACCATCACTGTGCCGCCGAAGATTTCCTGCCTGGGCACCACGGTGGACTCGGCTTTGGCCACCGAGCGATAGGGCTTTCCTGCCAGTATGGCCATCGTTATACCTCGATCAGTTCGTAGCGCACTTCGTGCTCGTGATAGTCATAGGTCTGCTCGACCTTCAGGCTGAACGTCCCGGTGGTGTAATTGACGCTGCCCACAAAGCCGATCCAGTTACCGGCGCCGTCGTCGTTGGCCTCATGATCGACAAGCACTGTGCCGGTGTAGGCCGTCGTGGCGTTGTTATCGCTCGGGATGGTCGCCTTGCGTTGGCTCTGCCAGCGCATCTGCACGCTGCCCGGCTTGAGTGGTGCGCCGGGGATGGTGCCGGTGATCATCCCACCGGTATCCGGACTGGCTGTCAGCGGCACATCCACATCGAACCCGGACCGCTCATAGTCGAATCGGATGCCGCTGCCGGCATCCGGCGTGGCAACTAACTGCAACACCACCATGCCGTTGGCATAGGCGATCTGCCCGGTACCGGCGGCACCTTCGAGCGTGCCGTTGCCGGCATCGATCAGTGTCACCGGCTCGCCGCCCATCGTGACGGTGGCCACCAGGCTGCCAGGCTCAATGCCGTCATGGGGAAGCCGATGCTCGATGCGTATATCGGGCGCCGGGCCGGTACCCACATGGGCGACGATGTTGTCATCCAGCTGGCCGATGTAGCTGTAGATCAAGCTTGAACCCACGTCCGGCAGCGCGCTCAGGCTGACGCTGACAGCGCCACTGGCAAAGTCGACACTGCCGCTGCCCTCGCCCACCAGCTCGCCGTTGCCGCGGTCGCGCAGCTCATACCATTTGCCCAGGGCCATAAAGCTGACCGAGAGCGTGCCGGGCCGGGGCTTGGCGTCGGCCAGGTTCAGCGTGTAGGCATAGCCGCGGCTCCCCAGGCTGATATCGATCTTGCCGGTGATCGCCTGCCCGGTGACCGAGGTAGCTGGTCGATAGGTAACGGATGCCGAGCCGGTGAAGGCGGAGGCGCGCCAGGCGTTGATCTCCCCGGTCTCGTAATCGATGGTGATGCGGGTGAAGCTGTCGCTGCCGCTGCGGTGAGTCAGCTCACCGGCGCCGTCGTCGGCATATACCCCACCGCTAATGCTGAGGTTGACCGACTGAGGCAACACGCCGGTGGTGCAGAAAGCCCGGCTATGTCCCGTCGCCACCTGGGTAAAATTGAGCGACAGCGTACGGTTGTTTGGTGTGCTGGCGACCATGAACCCGCTGCGGGCGCCACCCGGCTGGTTGGTCAGCGCGCTCTCGCGGGTCGCACTGGGTACCAGCTGTGCGTAGACCGACTGCACGTTGAGGTTCATGTCGCCAGCGGTGATCGCACTCGCCAGCGGGCTGATGCCGAAGTAGCGGGCCGCGTCCGCCACCTGGGTGGCCAGCACCTGTGATTTGGCATCGCCGCTGAGGTTCTGAGAGGTAGTGCCTGTTGGATGCGGCTGCCCGCCCGGAAATTTGCGCAGCAGCGGCGAGGAGATACTCAAGGCCAACCGGCGGCGGGTGAAGGTGACAAAGCTGCCGCTGTCGTATGCCCAGACGAACTCTTCCACCGTAGGCTCCACACCCTGAATGCGCACGTATTGAGAGTTGTTGCCATCGACCAGCTGGTAGACCTCGCCCACCTCCGGCAGCCGAGCCTCGACTCGCTGAAGGCCGGTGAGCGCCCGCTGCCCGGCGAACTGATCACCCAGCAGCTCGAAGGATGCCATGGTACTGGGTACCACGTAGCCCTCGATGATCGAGCGCGCGTCACGGCGCTCATCAGTCTGACTGCCGGTGTTGAACAACAACACACTGACGCGGGGATCTTCCGGTGCCTGGGTGACGATCGAGTGCACACCCAGGTACGGATCGGCGTTGTCGGTCATCACGCCGGCGAACACCTTGCGCAGGCTGATGCGGCCCAGGGTCCGGTCAAGGCGGCTAATGTCGGGGAACAGGTTGTTCATCTCCCCGTCGGCCACCGCCTCGCCGGTGGCCCGGCCGCCGCCGTCTTCCTCATCGGTCAGGCGCTGGGACTTGAGGATTTTCACGTCGTCGACGTTGATGGTCATTCAGGATCTCCGGGCATAAAAAAACCCGCCGGGGCGGGTTTGGGTGTGCGGTGCGTTACGGCGCTGGAGCCGGATCAGGCGGCGGCGCCACGGTCAGCAGACGCATGTTGATGTCGTACAAGCTATCAGCCGTCGGGTAAGCCTCACGGAATACTGGCTCAGCTGTGAGCGGCGACCCGCTGCTACGGTTGAAGATGACGTGAAACTGCCGGGCATCAGCCAGCGTCAGCAGCATCACCCTACCCGGCTCGTCGCGCATGGCCTCCAGCTGGCGGACCACTGACAGGGGCGTCCATGCCCCGCCATTACTGCGCAGGTCGATCTCTCGACCATGCAGCAATGGGGCTGCTGCGTATTGAAGCAACAGCTTGCCGGTGATGGAGCGCTCCTGGGTCTGGGCTACCGCGTCATGCTCGAACTCGTTGACCCACTGCAACTGGTCATCCAGCTGCACGTCGTCCAAGGTGATGTACATCAAATGGTCCTCATGCCTGCTTGCTCCAATATCGACAGCAGCGCCGCTTCCTGGCCAGTCGGTACCGCCACATCAACGGCTGCACCACGGGCCGACTCCAGCCGGATGACGGTGCTGGGTGCGGCCGGTGCGGCGGCGGGTTGAGTAGCGCCGCCCGGGCCAGTGGCTTGGGTAGGTTCGCGGCGGTTGTCCCGCTCGGCCTGCTCCCTGGCCAACCGCTGCTCCGACTCGATACTGCTGAGCATGCCGATGGCCTGTTGAAGGTCGTTTACTGCCTGGCTGTTGCCTGAACCTCTGGCCTCGGCCAGCTGCGCCTGCAGCTCACGGCGGCGGCTTTCCATGCGGCGCCGCTCGATCGCTTCCTCGTCACCGCGTAGCCGGTCCAGCTCGTCGCGCACGCTATTCAGCGTGCCGCGTGCGCTATCACCCAGGGAACGCATTTGTTGCTCTGCGCTGGCGATCGCGCTTTCCAGCTGATTCAGGTCGCTATCATCCAGCAGACTCAGACTGCCCTTGAGCGACATGGCACCTTGGCGGAAGCCGGCCAGCGTGGTGGCGCCGCTTTCGTAGCGGTCCATCAGTTCTTGCAGGGCCAGCTTCTGTTTCAGGTACTGCTGCCGGATTTGCTGACTCTGCTGGATGTTCTCGCTGGCCCACTTGGCAAACGGGCCGCGCAGGTTGTCGTCCAGCTCCCGCTGAGTATGACCCATTGATTCCTGCAGACGCTCCAGCGAGGCGCGGGTAGCCTCGATGCCGCTGGTGTCAATGGATGTATCGGCACTGGAGATACCGTTCAGAGCATCGAACGCGGCCAAAGCCTGTTGGCTCAGCGCGGCCAGCGGCTCGCGAGCGCTGGTCATTACGGCATCGACGTATGCACTGATGCCATTCATTTGCTGGACACGGTCCGCAGCAGCCTGGGCGGCGACTTCCCGGTCAGCTTGCTCAGCGGCCTTCTTCTTGTTGATCGCCTGGGTGACCTGGTCGATGCTGCTGGCCAGCCCCTGCTCAGATGTGCTCTGGCTCTCAGTGGCTTCCTTAACTTCGGCCTTCTGTTTCTCCAGATCGGCAAGCGCTTTGCGGTACTCCTCTGCCGTTAGCTTGCCATCGCTGTACATCTTGCGCGTGGCGGTACCGAGCTTGCTGATATCGACGTCAGTCTCTGCGCCCTTGATGGCCTGCTGCAGGTCGGTGAAGCCTTCCAGGCTTTTCACCAGATCATCGATGCTGGCCGTAGCACCGGCAGCCGCGGGGGTCAGCTTGCGGATCTGCTCGTTGGTGAGGTTGAGGCCTGCGTTATATTCCTCCTGGGTGATGCTGCCGGCACGGTAGGCGTCTTGCAGGGCTTGCTTTAAACCCTCGAGCTGATCAACGGTTGAGGCAGCGTCGATCAAGTTCATGGCGTCGGCCATGTCCGTGATTGCCCGAGTACCGGCCACCGCTGCGTCGACCGCGCTCTGCTTGAAACGCTCGTTGAGCTCTTCGACCTTGGCCGTTGTGGCTTCAGCCGCTTCGCGCTTTTCTTTTTCGGCTACTGCTGCGGCGTCCACGACTTCCCGCTGCGATTTTACGCCCTGCTTTGCCGTGGTATCCCAGGCGTTGCGGATGTCCTGGCCGTCCTGCTCCACCTGCTGGAGCATGGCCTCACTCATGGACTGCAGGCCTTCGCGAGCCTCCCGGATTTGAGCCTGAATCTTGGCGCCACCGAGCATATCGGGAATGGCATCGGCAATGCGCTGGAAGAACACCAGCTGCCGTTCAGCGAACTTGGCGCCGGCAGCTCCTATCAGTGCATAGCCAGATGTAACGCCGTTGAATAGTGTGCGAAACGGCGCGAAGAACAACTGCACCCGCATTCGCGCATCATCGATATGCCGACCAAAGCTATTGAACCAGGTTGAGCTATCCTCGATCAGCGTTGTGAAGTCCACCTTGGCCAGGGACTTGATAAACTCCTCAACCTTTTCTGCACCCTGAATAAAGGCATTGGACAGCGACTCAGCCAGTTGCTTGAGGTGGCCGCTGTCCTTCAACTCGATAATTTTATCGGTCCACTCCTGCAGCTTATCCTTGGCGTAGTCAAAGGCACCAGCGCTGCTGATCATGCCGAAGAAGTCGCCGACCTGATCCTGCAAGCCCTTCCATAGACCTGTAGCCGTACCCATCCGGGCCGCTGCGGCGGACCCACCGTAGGATTCGGTGAGCATATCCATGATGATGGCCTGCGCCTCGGCCATGCGGCCGGTGGCTTCGAGCCGTATCAACAGATCCTGCTGGCTTTTCTCCAGCGTAAAGCCCTGGCGACCCAAGGCTGCCATGGCCTTACTGGGGCTCTCCAGGGCTTGGCCGACTGTTTCCGCCGACTGCTCTACCGAAATACCCAGACGTTGCGCCTGATCGATAACGATCTGCATTGCGGCCGGATACTCTTTTCCGACGACCCCGGTGTACGACAGCAATCGGGTCTGCCCATCAATTATCTGCTCGGTAGTGAAGTTCGAGACATCGCGCAGCTCCTCCGCCATGTCTAGCAGTTGCTCAGCGCTCCACCCAGCAGCACCGCCAGTGGCGGTCAGGGCTGCGTTGAGCTGGGCAATGGAGTCTTCTGCATCCCTGCCCTCGGTGTACATCAAGGCGATGCCACCGCGCACCAGATCAATACCTCGCCGCACCAACCCCAATGCTGAGTTCAGTGACACATACGCCGCCGCGAAACCCAGCACCTGCTTGGCACCGCTGCTCATTGACTGACGCGCAGCGTCAACCCGGGACTTGTGTTCACCGGCCGCGCGGGCGGCTGCGCGCTGCTGACGTTCCAGGTCGCGCAGCTGCTTGGTGTTATCGGTGACTGCTCGCTTGGCCTTGTCGACCTCGGTGGCCAGGCGCGCTTCTTCTTCGGCCAGGCGGCGGGTATCAATGCCGGCAGCCTGGGCAGCGGCTTCCGCCTGCTTGGTCTGAACGGTGAGTTTATCCAGCTCCCGCGCCGCGCGTGCAGCCTCCCGTTCAGCAGCACGCAGTGATGTGCCCAGCCCCTTGCTGCCGGGGGTTTTGTCCAGTTCTTCACGCAGCTCGGCAGCGCGCTTCTCGGTTCGTTCCAGCGTGGCGCGGATACGCTCGGCTTCCGCTCCAGTAGATCGGAATGTGCGTACCAGCCCTTCAGCTGACTTGGCCTTGTCAAGTTCCTCGGCCAGCTCTTTGCTTGTATTGCGGACCTTATCCAGGTCCTCGGCAATCTTTCGAGCCTCGGGTGACAGCTCGTTCTTGCCCCGGAATACGTACTGAATCAGGCGGTCTTTGATCGACATGGACGAACTCCGGGCAATAAAAAACCCGCCGAAGC
>DXBL01000167.1 GCA_019116555.1 Candidatus Pseudomonas excrementavium | reverse complement strand
GCCGCGGATCGAGCGACTGCTGATCGACAAACTGCAACTGGTCTGGCAACCGGCGCAGCAGTTGCCGCAACGCGAGGCTGAGGCGGACTGGCAACTGCCCGATCTTGGGCAACTGGCCGGGCTGCTGGCCTGGCTGCCGGAGGAGCTGGAGGTGCGCAGCCTGCTGGTGCAACTGCCCTGTGAAAATCAGTTCTGCGAACTGCAGGGCGCACTGCAACTGACTGCCGAGCAACAGCCCCTGGCGCTGGCAGCGCAGCTTGAGATGCAAGCCGATGAACAGCGTGTGCACGGTCAGTTGCAACTGCGCGAGGACGCTGGCGCCTATCTATTGCAGGCCGATCTAAAGTTGCCGCAACCGCTGCCTTTGGCCGGGTTGGGAGAGCTCAGCGGCCACCTGCAGCTGGATCTGGAAAATCGCGGCGACCAATGGCTGCTGCATGCCGGGCAGTTGGATGGACGACTGGCGCAACCGCAGTTCGAGGCGTTGAATGTTCTGCCGGTGGAACTGCGGCCCGCGGCCATCGCGGTGCGGATCACGCCCCAGCCGGGCAGTCTGGCGACCTGGCGGGAAACGATTCCACTGGCCATGCAGCTGGAGTTCGAAGGGGAACTCAATGGGCAGCTGGATACGCTGCTGGAGCTGGGCAGCCAGCCACAGTGGCAGGCCCGACTGCGGGACGGGCGCCTGCAACTGGAAGCGCCTCGACTGGCGTTATCCGGCCTGCAGGCGCGGACGGTACGACTCGACTGGCCATTGCTGGCGCACATCAGCCAGGAGCAACTGACGCTGCAGCTCGGTAAGGGCGCCCTGGTGAGCGCACAGAGCCTGCGACTGCCGGACGCCGGCCTGCACCTGGCTGGTGTGCGTGCGGACCTCGGCGAGGCCAGCCTGACCCTGCCGCTGGCCGTGCCGGACCAGTTGCAACTGAATGCGCCGCTGCGGCTCGGTACCACCCGGCTCGAACACGCCGCGCTCAAACCTCAGGGCTGGAACCTCAACGGCAGACTGCAACAATCCCCGACCGGGCTGACGCTGGATGGCAGTCTCGCGGCGCTCAGTGGTTTGAATGCCGATCTGCAACTGAACTGGCCCGGCGGTCAGCCATGGCGATTGCAGGCGAGCCTGCAGGAAATCTTTCTACGCGCCGCCGACCCGCTGGCGGCGACCTTCACTGACTGGCCGGCGCTGCTCAGCTTTTCCAGCGGCCGCATCACCGGTGAACTGCACGCCACCGGCCACAGCGGGTTGGAGCGTCTCACCGGCAAACTATCGTTGACCGGTGGGCAGGGCATCTATGACCGGGCCAGCTTCACAGGATTGTCCTTGCCGCTGGAGATGGGGCTGCACAACGAGCAACTGCAGCTGGACACCGACGCATTGCGCATCACCAGCCTGGACCCCGGCCTGCCCCTCGGACCGCTGCAGGCCAGCGGCCGTTACCGTGCCGCCCTGAGCGAGCCTGCCAGTGGCGCGCTCGATGTACGCAGCGCCAGCATCGGTGTACTGGATGGCAGAGTCGTACTGGAGCCGGCCAGACTGGATCTGGGCCAGGCCCGCCAGACCCTGGTGGCGGTGGTGGAGGGTGTCGAACTGGCTCGGCTTTTCGAGGTCTATCCCGCGGAGGGACTGAGCGGCCAGGGGACGCTGGACGGGCGTTTTCCCATCAGTCTGGTGGATGGCAATCTGGTCATCGCGGATGGCCGGTTGCAGGCCCGTGAACCCGGTGTGCTGCGCTACCAGGCGGAGCAACTGCGCGAGCTGGCGGCCAGCAATCCCAATCTGGAGCAACTGGCCCTGGCGCTGGACAATTTTCAGTATCAGGTACTGGCCAGCGATCTGTCCTATGATGAGCAGGGCGTGCTGGTACTCGGCCTGCGGCTGGAAGGCAGTAACCCGGCGTTCCAACAGGGGCGGCCGGTGCATCTGAACATCCGCCTGGAAGAAGACATCCCGGCCCTGCTGACCAGTCTGCAGCTGACCGGGCAGGTGAACGAGATCATTCGCAAGCGGGTTGAACAGTTCTATCTGCAGCGACGCAGCCCATGACAGGAGAGGCATATGTATTGGCGTCTGATGATAACGGCGGTGGTGGTCGGCATCCTGACCGCCTGTACGCCCAAGGTGCAGCTGGCCGCGCCCAGCGAACCGATCAACATCAACCTGAATGTGAAGATCCAGCACGAGATCTACATCAAGGTCGACAGGGAGCTGGACGAGCTGTTCAGTGAATCCAGCGGGCTGTTCTGAAGGAGAATGACATGCGTATGAGTATCCGATTGGGCGGACTGCTGTTGGCCCTGTTACTGAGTGCACCGGCGTTGGCGTTATCGTTGAACCAGGCGATGTCCGCGCTGCCGACGGCCAAGGCGGCCGGGCAGTTGGGCGAGCAGCCTGATGGCTATCTGGGCGTGGTGGCAGCCGGCGGCAACGCCGCCGAGATTGCCCGGCAGATCAACCAGGCCCGGCGTGACGAATATCAGCGCCTGGCCAAGGAAAACAATATCCAGTTGCGTGATGTGGAATCCATGGCCGGCAAGAAGGCGCTGGAGCGCACTCCTGCCGGGCAATACATCATGGTCAACGATGTGTGGATGAAGAAATAGCGCTCAATTCATCAACCGCAGCCGTTCGGTCTCGGTGAACTGCTCTTGCATCAGGGCATTCACCGCGGCCTGGCGGTCGGCCTCGGCCATTCCCTGCTGTGCCAGGATCGTCTCCCGCTCCGTATTGAAGGCGGCTACCCGCTCACGCCATTCACTGCGCTGTTGGTCGAGCGCTTCCAGTCGGCTGGTGGCTTCCGGCCCGAGCAGCTCCATGCGTAGCTGACGAATCTGTCCTTCGTCAGCCCCGGCCTCGCGCAGGGCCAGGGTTTGCTGGCGCAGCTCCTGGTGAACCTGCGGTACCAGTAGTTGTAGCATTTCCTCCGGCAGGCTTTCGCGCAGCGCTTCGATGGCGCTGGCCTTTTCCTGCTCATCCAGCGTGCTGTCACGGCGGATGGCCAGTCGCTCCAGGGTGAAGTTGTTGTAGATCTCCTCACCGGCAAAGAATGCCTCATGCGCCTCGCGGCTGAACAGGGTGGCGCGCAGGCGCTGCACAGCCTGTTCCCGGGCGAACAGATCCTCGAGGCTTTCGGTAACCGGAAAGCGGCTTTCCAGATCGGCGAGTTGTTGTTGGTAGGCGAGGTAGCTGTCCAGCAGCGACAGCGCCTGATCCAGTGCCGGTTGCTGCAACTGTTGGGCGAGATAGTCACGGATGCGCTGATGCGTCGCGGCCGGGGATTCCTCGCCAACCAGGCTCAGAAAATAATCGAACAGATGACGGATCTGGCTGCTGATCAGCAGATTACCCCGGGCATCCACCTCCAGCCGGCCATCCACGTCGGTGCCGCGAACGCTGGCGGGCAACGGCGTGGCGGTCGAGTCGGGCACTGCAGGCTGCTGCCATGGTGTGTGCGCTGGGGTTGGGGCGGAGGGCGCGGTGCTGATCACGGGCGCCGTCGAGTGCGGGACGGGTTGCCGATCTGTGGCGAAATACCAGCCGAGCAGCAGAATGCAGCCCAGCAACGGAAAATAGATAACTGCTTTCATGAAATAGCTACCGTCGGGCGTGGCGATACAGGCCCGTTGCCGGGCCCGTCATGGTTTTACAGGCCGGCTTTCTTCAGTCGGTTGGCCTGCTGCCGGTACACCGCCACCGGGTCGGTTTCGAACAGGCTGGTCAGGCCGAAGAACTGATTGACCTCGTCCAGGTGGTTCATCCGGTAATTGTCACGAATCACCATGCCCAGCCGCGAACTGCAGCGGCCGACCATGCCGTCATTGGCCTCGCCCGTGGGGAAAGTCTGCGCGGCCACGACCATCATCAGGTCCGACGGATCGAGCAGGTTGGTGGACGGGCTGGTGCCGCTCCAGGAGTAATAGCGCACGTTATTGACCTGATAGTCACCCTCGCCGCAGGCGCTGGTGGGAATGCCCTGGGGGAACTTGGCATTGAACCGCGCAGCCCCTTCCGAATACAGCGATTCCAGCGAGCCGAGGGAGTTCATCGGCGTATCGATCGGGCTGCCGGACAGGAAGTTGATCATCTTGCCTGCCGCATTGGTCAACCCTGCAACAATGATTTCGCCCGCCGATCCTTCGGGGATCTGGCGCAGGAAGTCCGCCAGCGCCGAGCCCTTGTGCGGTGCGCCGATGCTGGTGACCGAGGCGACCAGATCCGGGCGTACCGCGGCGACATAACGGACGGTCGGCCCGCCATGACTGTGACCGAACAGGTTGACTCTGGGCTTGCCGGAAATGGCGACGATCTCCTCGACCTGCTCGAGCAACTGCTCGCCCCGGGCTTCGGAGGTGTCCAGCTGGCTGACTTCGGTGATATAGACCTCGGCGCCGTCCTTGCGCAGCGCCTGGGGAATGCCGTACCAGTAATCGATGCCCAGCATGTTGTCCCAGCCGAGCATGCCGTGGGCGAGCACGATGGGGTATTGGGTTTCGGTGTAGTTGGAGGAGCTGAACCAGGATGCCTGGGCCTGGCTGGTGACACCCAGCGCTGCCAGCAGGCCGACTGCCAGTGAAAGGCGATTGTTTTTCATGTAATTACCCTTGGCCGATTGTTTTTATGGTTGTTGGGCTCTGACTGCACAGGCAATGAGTCGCAAAGAAACAGCCTGATAGAGACCGGCTGAGCATAGGCGCGCCGCGAATGACGGGCGAGTCCCGATAACGGTGGACCTGCCGGACGCATGCTGACCGCTGCGTCACCCGCTCTGGCGCCATTTTATTCACCGCATCTATCCGACGAGCGGTAGGCTGAGGGCAAAATGCCGGTATTGCGACGGGTGTCGCAATGCCGCGCACGCCGTACCGCTTTCCCGCGTCGATCTGCTAGTCTGGCGCTTTGATGCCCCGGAGCGGGTCCCACAAGGATGAAGCGATGTTGCTCAACAGCTTTCTCAATGGATATGCCTTCTGGCTCTTGCTCGGCTTTGCCCTGCTGATTTCCGAGTTTTTCATACCCGGGCTGGTGGCGGTCTTTTTCGGCGTGGGTGCGCTGGCGGTCGGCCTGCTGACGCTGACCGGCATGATCGAGAGCCTGGCAGTGCAATTGTTGTGTTTTGGCGTTATCAGTCTGGTTGCCCTATTCGGCCTGCGCCGTCACTGCACACGCTGGCTGCGCGGCAGCGTCGGTGGCCGGGCAAAGACGGATCTGGATGATGTCGGCGTGATCGGCAATCGGGTGACCGTGCTGACCGATTTCGTCGACGGCATCGGCGATGTACAGCTCAATGGCGCCAAATGGGATGCCGAAGCCGACGAGCCGCTGCACGCCGGTGATACCGCCTGGGTCACTGCCATCAACGGGATCGTGCTGCGCGTAAGCACCTCGCGCCCTGACCGTTCGATCTGAATTCATCTCAACCACAGGAGCAACGCGCAATGGAAATCGCAACAATGCTGTCACTGGCACTGCTGGTGCTTATCGTCATCACCATCGCCAAGACCGCGCAGATCGTGCCGCAGCGGTCGGCCTACGTGGTCGAACGGCTGGGCAAGTATGCCAAGACCCTGGAAGCCGGCTTTCATCTGCTGATCCCCTTCGTCGATCGCATCGCCTATCGGCACACCATGAAGGAGGAGGCCATCGACGTGGATCGTCAGGCCTGCGTCACCAAGGACAACATCCAGGTGGTGGTCAACGGGGTGATCTACCTGCAGGTGGTCGACCCCAAGGCGGCCAGCTATGGCATTGCCGATTACCGCTATGCCGCTACCCAGCTGGCGCAGACCACCCTGCGCTCCGTGGTCGGCAAGATCGATCTGGACAAGACCTTCGAGGAGCGTGATGCGATCAATACCCAGGTCGTTGCCGCGCTGGATGAGGCGGCGAAGCCCTGGGGTGTCAAGGTCATGCGCTACGAGATCGCCGATATCGAACTGCCGGCAACCATTCTCGATGCCCTGGAAAAGCAGATGCGCGCCGAACGGGAGCGCCGTGCGGTGGTAGCGCAGTCCGAAGGCGAGCGGGAAGCCAAGATCAACGTCTCGGAAGGGATCAAGCAGGAAACCATCAATCTTTCCGAAGCGGACAAACAGCGCCAGATCAATGAAGCAGAAGGGAAGGCCCGGCAGATCGAACTGGTGGCCCAGGCCACGGCCGATGGTCTGCGTCTGGTCGCCGACGCCATTACCACACCGGGTGGCAAGGATGCGGTGGCGCTGCGGGTGGCCGAGCAATATGTGAACGAATTCGGCAAGCTGGCCAAGACCAACAACACCATGATCCTGCCCGCCGAGTTGAGCAATATCGGCGCGGCGGTGGCGGCGATTACCAAGACCCTGGATACGGTCAAGCAGTGACCGGCAGGCTGCCCCGTACGGTTGACCGGAGCGGGGCAGCTCGACAGCTCTGCTATAAGGCAGGCACCCGTGAAGAGGTGTGCCTTCGATGTCACGTTACGGTCATCTCTATCTGCGATGTTTGACACATGGTTGAACAACACCCGGTAATGCAGTAAGTTAATTGCCAGTCAACGGAGAAACCCATGTCAGTCAGCACATCCATTCAGCATCAACGCATCCCGGCCAATGCCGTGGCGACGGCTGCCTGTGATGTAGATTCGGGTGTTTCCATTTATTTTTATGGGTATTGGTTTAGCCAAGGGCTGGCCTGATACCAGGCGGCCCACTCCAGACGGGCCGCCCACCGCACTATTCAGAAACCCCCGGTCGGCCACCCGACCGGGGGTTTTGTTTTTTCGGCCACTAACGGCCAACGCATTGAGAGGATTCAGACATGAGCAACTACTTTACCTATTCCTACCGTTACTGCAGCTGGCGATTTAGTGGTCGCGCCCAGAATCCACAGACATTACAACGACTAACACGATAGAGCGCTGCGCGGACTGAACCGCGCAGCTGAGGACAGCACTGATGAATTCTTCCGTATCCGCCCTGCAGCTTTCCGTTGTCTCCAGCCCCGAGCCGGTGCACAACCTTGTCCAGCCTGCCCAACGCCGTACCCGCCCGTTACCCAGTCCCGCTGTACTGCGCCAGCGCCTGCCATTGAATGATCAGCTTGCTGACCAGGTTCATGCCCAGCGCCAGGCCATCCGCAATATTCTCAACGGCGATGACCAGCGCCTGCTGGTAGTGGTTGGACCCTGCTCCATCCATGATGCGGAGGCGGCGCTGGAATACGCCCAGCGTCTGGCTGATCTGGCACCGCAGGTTGAGGATCAGCTGTTGCTGGTGATGCGCGCCTATATCGAGAAACCGCGCACCACTATTGGCTGGAAAGGACTGGTCTACGATCCGCAGCTGGATGGCAGCGGCGATATGGCCGGCGGGCTGGAGCTGTCGCGCCGACTGATGTTGCAGATGATCGAACTGGGTCTGCCACTGGCCACCGAGTTGCTGCAACCGCTGGTGGCGGGTTACGTGGATGATCTGCTGGGCTGGGCGGCGATTGGCGCGCGGACCAGTGAGTCGCAGATTCACCGGGAACTGGTCAGCGGCCTGGACCTGGCGGTGGGTTTCAAGAACGGCACGGACGGCAGCATGGGCATCGCCATCGATGCCATGCGCTCGGCGGCCCATGGGCACCAGCACTTCGGTATCGACGAGCTGGGCCGGCCTTCACTGGTGCAGACACTGGGCAATGCGGATACCCATCTGGTGCTGCGGGGCGGCAACCAGGGCCCGAACCATGACGCGGCCAGTGTCGCCATGGCGCGGACGGCATTGGCAAACGCCGGGCTGGAGCCAAGCATCATGGTCGACTGCAGCCATGCCAACAGCGGCAAGAATCCGCTACGTCAGCCGGCGGTGCTGGAGGATGTGATCGATCAGCGGCTGGCGGGAGATGCCAGTCTGCGAGCGGTGATGCTGGAGAGTCATCTGTTCGATGGCAACCAGCCGTTGTCCGGCGAGCTGCAGTATGGCGTGTCCATCACCGATGGTTGCCTGGGATGGGAAGGGACCGAGCAGATGCTGCGCCGCGCGGCCGAGCGGCTGCGGCGGAGTTGAACTGGCAGCTACTCCGTCATCCTCGGCGCAGGCCGAGGATCCAGCGTTGCGGCTAACTCGGAGTGGCTGGTGGATCCTTCGCATTCGCGAAGGATGACGGCGTTTTGTGAAAGATGATGGGCTAGGGCGTTGCCGAGACGCGCTTAACCCCCGTCGGGACTCGGAGATCTTTCCCGCGGCTAATAGTGATACCAGCGCAGCTGCAACATCACTTCATTCTGCGGCCCGGCCCAATGGGTGAATTCGCGTTGGGCGGTCAAGCGCAGGCCGAGGTGGCGGCCCAGTTCCAGTTGCTGGGTCAGCCCGAGACTGCGGCGCACTTCGCCGTTGTGAAAATAGTCAGCCTGGGCCTCCAGCAGCAGGTTGCCGGCGCGGTTGCGCCATAGCAGGCCGCTGTCGAAACCGGCTGCCGGGCTGAGCGTGGCGGCAAAATCCTCATGGTGTTCGACGCGCAGGGTCGCCAGCGCATAGCCCAGCACCTCGTCGCTGAGGTTCCAGGTAAAGCCCGCACCGCCATTCAGATGGCTGACCAGTCGTTGCTTGCCATTCTTACCGGCAACCCGCTCCAGGCCGGTTTCCACCTGCCATGACCAGGGCTTGAGCAGTTGGTTGCGAGGTGTCAGTGAGCGGATGCTGACCAGCCCCAGCTCCTCCAGTTGCCAGTGATTGCCTTCGTATTGGCGAACCCGCAGCTTGCCCAGTTCGATCTGCGCGCCCAGCGGGAAACCCGCCAGGTTGTCGTTCAGATCATGGTAGGCCATGCGCAGGCCGTATTCGGCAAAGGCGCGCTGGTCCTGGCTGCCCAGCGCCAGTTGCCAGGTGCGTGATTCGTGACCATCCTCGGGTAGGGTCGGGGTGGCGATCTCCAGCCGCGGCGGTGGATTCTGGTTGATCGCCTGCAGCAGGCGAAAACTGCGCGCCGCATTGTCGGG
>DXBL01000166.1 GCA_019116555.1 Candidatus Pseudomonas excrementavium | reverse complement strand
ATCATTCGTGGCGGTGAGAATATTTCCGCGCTGGAGGTCGAACAATGCGCCGGTGCCCACCCAGCTGTGGTCGAGGCCGCCGCCTTTGCCCTGCCGGATACGGACATGGGTGAGTGCGTAGCGCTGGTGGTACATGTGCGCGAAGACATCAGCGAGCAGGAATTGCGCAGCTTCATGGCCGGACGGTTGGCGGCCTTCAAGTTGCCCAGCCGTATCTGGTTTACCGATCAGCCGCTGCCGCGCAACGCGACGGGCAAGCTGCAGAAACCACAGATCAGACAGGCCGTAGGGCTCGCTTGAACTTCGCCGGGGTGAGACCGCTATGAGCAATCTGAATGGAAAGGTCGCCATCGTCACCGGTGGAGCCCAGGGCATCGGCCGTGGCATCGTAGAAGCCTATGTCAATGCCGGTGCCCGCGTCCTGTTGAGTGATATCAACAGCGCAGCCATCGAACAGGCCGTGAGCGAACTGGAGACGCTGCAGCCGGGGCGGGTGCTTGGTTACCAGGCGGACGTCACCTGCAAGGAGCAGGTCCAGGCCATGGTGGCCGCCGCTATCGAGCATTTCGGGCGGCTGGATATCCTGGTCAATAACGCCTGGAAGGGCGCCGGGCTGGCGCGCCTGGAGCAGCAAACGGATGAGCAACTGCGCGGCGCCTTCGACATGGCGGTGATGGCGGCGTTCTGGGCCATGCAGGCGGCATTGCCGGAGTTTCGCCGGCTGGGGGGCGGGCGGGTGGTCAACCTGTGCTCGCTGAACGGCGTCAATGCGCACATGTACAGCGCCGACTACAACGCCGCCAAGGAAGCGCTGCGCAGTCTGACCCGTACCGCCGCGCGGGAATGGGCGGCAGATCAGGTGTGTTGCAACATCATCTGCCCCGGGGCTGCCAGCGAAGCCTACCGGCGCTTCGCTGCCGCCAGTCCGGATAATGCCAGAGCCATGGAGCAGGCCAACCCCATGGGGCGCATCGGTGATCCGCTGCATGATATCGGGCCGGTGGCGGTGTTTCTCGGCAGTGATGACTGCCGTTACGTCACTGGCAATACCTTCTTCGTTGATGGCGGCGCGCATATCAACGGCGTGCACTGGGCTCCGCAACTGAAGTCCTGAGCGCAGCCACTCTCCACCACTGACATCAAGCAAGCGAGGGTTCGATGAACAAAGACGTCGCCAATCCCTGGGTCAGTTTCATCGCCCTGCTGTTCGCCACCTTCGTCACCGTCGAGGCAGCGGCTTTCCAGGCGCCGGTACTGCCCAGCGTCACCGCGCACTTCGCCATTCCGGTCAACCTGGCTGCGCTGATCCTGATCTTCTACTTTGTCGCGGTGGCGGTGTTCGCACCGATGATGGGGCGGCTCGGGGATCAGCATGGGCGCCGACGCATGATCAGTATCGGCCTGGTGGTGTTCGGCATTGCCGAACTGATGGCCGCCTGGGCACCGAGCTTCTGGTTGTTCCTGCTGGCACGCTTTCTCCAGGGGTTGGGGGTGGCCTGTATCTTCCCGGCGGTGTTCAGCTACGTGAACCGTTTGTTCGCCGAGGATCAGCGCGGCATGGCGCTGGGCGTGCTGATGGTGATGATGACCCTGGGGGCCGCCAGTGGCGGTCTGCTGGGAGGGTTGATGGTCGATGCCTTCGGCTGGCGCAGTGTCTATCTGGTCAGCGGTGCGCTGGCGTTGCTGGGGCTGATCCCGTTGCGTTGGGTCCCGGAGGGACGCGGCGAGGCGGTGTCGGGAAGGTTCGACTGGCTCGGTGCGGTGCTGCTGCTGTCGACCATTACCGCACTGCTGTCGCTGCCGACCTGGGCTGCCAACTTCGGCAGAGACTCGTGGGTCACCTGGAGCATTGTCGTGGTCGGTGTTACCAGCCTGCTGTGGCTATGGCGGCACAGTGGCCGCCAAGTGGCGCCGATACTGGATGTATCGCTGCTCAAGGACCGGCGCTTTGCCGTGCCCAGTGCCATCTACTGGATACAGATGATCCTCAGCAGCGGTGTGGTCTACTCGCTGGCGTTCTTCATCAATACCCGCCCCGGTGGCAGCGCCGCGCAGTTCGGCATGGTCACCCTGGCGCTCTATGGCAGCACCATGCTGGCCTCGCCGATCGCCGGCAAGCTGATCGACCGTATCGAGCCACGCCGGGTCGCGACCCTGTCGCTGGTCGGCAGCCTGCTGGCGCTGATCCTGTTTTCGCGCATGGATACCTCGGTGCCGCTGGTGTCGGTGCTGTTGCTGGTGGGTTTCATTGGCCTGATGATGGGAGCCAACAGCCCAGCGCTGATGAAGCTGGCGCTGGGTGCTGTGCCGCAGCACAAATCCGGGGCCGGTTCCGGCCTGTTCAGCATGTTGCGTGATCTTGGCCTGCCTACTGGATCGTCGCTGGCGCTGGCGATCTTCGGCCTGTCGTCGAGCTTCCATACCCGCCGGGTAGCGGAGCAGACCGCGAACGAACTGGGTTTGAACGAGCAGCAGGCCGCCGAGCTGCTGCAGGCCGCGACCCAACGCGGCACCGAGGTCAGCGCCGAACTGACGGCGGTGTTGCTGGAGTCCGGTGCCCGGGTCGAGCAGGTACTCGAGAACATCACCGTTGCCTCCCTCGGGGGGGCGATCAGCAGCGTGGGTTATCTGCTTACCGGCCTGCTGGTGGTAGCGCTGGCGTTGACACCGTTTCTCGGGCGCAGGGCGGATGTGCAGGCGGTCTCCGGTGATGCGGGGGCGGTTGCCTCGCGCTGAGTACTGGTGGGTATTTTCCAGTGGCAGGACAGTTACCTTTCGCAAGCGCATGAAGACCCGGCCCGCATCAGCGGGCCGGGTCGGTATTGCAAGGGGATCAGTTGATCGGTTTGGAGGTGATATTGCACTGGCTATCCAGCGGCTGGATCATTTCCAACAACCGCTTGTAGCCGGTACGCAGGATCCGCCACTGGCCGTCGACCTTGATGTAGCGGTCTTCGTAGATGGCACTGCCGTGCAGGATGGTGCCCTCATCCAGGTTGATGAACAGATCGTTGAGGTACCACAGACCAGCGGCTTCATCGCCGTTGACGCTGATTTCGGGAGTATGGCCGTTGTGCATACCGAAGCGGCGGTTGGTGAAGGAGCTGGCATAGAAATCCATGGCTTCGTTCATGCCATTGATCTCGAACTGATAGGTCGGGCTGTCAAAAGTGATCAGCGCATCCTGCGCCAGAACACCGCGCAGCAGTTCCAGATTACAAGTATCGATACCGCGAAAGTAGCGGGCCTTGAGTTGCTTGATCTGCTCGATGTCATACAGCTCTTGCATGGTCTGTCCTTTAATCGGGAAAGAAGCGGGCTATCAATGGGGCAGGTAATGCCCGCCATTGACATCCAATTGAGCACCGGTGATCACCTTGGCATAGTCACTGGCCAGGTACAGGGCGGCGGAGGCACAGTCGGCATCGTCTGGAATCTGACGCAGCGGGATCTGCTGGGCGACCTGCTCGACCAGGGATTCAATGCTGACGCCCAGGCGCTCGGCTTCGCTTTTGAAATACTGGATCACCGGCGCGCCCCACATCCAGCCATTGAAGGTGCTGTTGACGCGGATACCGAACGGCCCCAAGTCCTCGGCCAGGTATTGCACAGCGGTTTTCAATGCCCCCTTGGATACCGCATAACCGGACTCCAGTTGATTCGGTCGGCGAGTGGCCATGGTATTGACCATGACGATGCTGCCGGACTTCTGCAGTTTCATCTGTGGCACCACCGCCTGGGTCATGTTCATGCTGCCGAACAGGTTGACCTCCATGGTTTTGCGCCAGTCATCCATCTGCGAGTTACTGGACGAGCCCCAGGTGCCGTGGGCATAGGCGGAATTGATCAGCGCGTCGATGCGCCCGAAGTGCTCGACGGTCTGCTCGGCCAGTGTCTCGCACTGCTCGGTTTGGGTGATGTCGGTCGGCAGCTTGAGGATCCCGCAGCCATGGCCGGCCTCGCGGATGGCTGCTTCGGCCTGATCCAGCATGGCTGGTGTGCGGGCTGCCAGCACCACGGCCTTGGCTTGATATTCGGCGGCGCGCAGCGCCAGCTTGATGCCCATCCCCGGGCCGATGCCGGAAATGATGATGGTCTTGTCTTTCAATAGCATGGAGCACCTCTCTTGTTGTTGTGTGGGCGTGTTCAGCGGCTGGCGTAGAGAGCCTCGGCGCGCTGCTTGAGATCGCGGGCCACTTGGTCGAAGGCCTCTTTCACCCAGGCACCGTGTTCCGCCATGATGGTGTCGGCATTGATGCCGAGGAACTGATCGGTGGTGAAGTAGGTGCTGCGCTCGGTGCCGATGGCTTCGACATACTGATCGCGGCGGGCGGCGTCCTTGTTTTCTGGCACGGGCCGCTGCTCCCAGGACAACAACTGTTCCGGCTCACAAGCGACCAGGTATTCATTGACCGGTACCACGGCATCGGTACCCGGCGGGCGTACCAGCATCTCCACCGGGTCGTTAATCCGCATGCCGCAGCGGATGCTGAAGCAGAAGCTGTTCCACTCCTCGTATTTGTCCAGATCGGTCAGTACCTCCCAGACCACGCTGGCCGGGGCGTCGATCTCGACCTTGATCGAGGTGACAAGGTTTGCGGCTTTGGTCATGTCGATATCCTTCTTGTTGTTGTCAGTTGATGGGTTTGGAGGTGATCTGCAGTTGCTCAGGCAGCGGCTCGACGGTTTCCAGCAGCGTCTGGTAGCCGGTCTCGGCGATCAGCCACTGGCCGTCGCGCTTGACGTAGCGATCCTGGTAGATCGCGCTGCCATGCATATGGGTGTTTTCTTCCAGGTTGATGAAGATGTAGCTCAGGTACCACAGCGCCGTCGCCTGGTTGCCGTCGACCTCGATTTCCGGGGTATGGCCGTTATGCGTGGCCAGGCGGGTAGCGGTGAAGGAAGTCCGGTAGAACTCCAGCGCCGGCTCCAGGCCCTCCAGATGGAACTGGTAGGCGGGGCTCTTGAAGGCCAGTTTGACGTCCTCGGTCAACATGGCCCTGAGCATGTCCAGGTTGCAGGTGTCGATGGCGCGGAAATAGCGCGCCTTGAGCTGCTTGATCAGCTCGATTGCTTCTAGGTCCAGCATGGGAAGCCTCCTTGTGGGCTGCTCAAACACTCAGCCGGTATTCACTGGTGAGAATGCAGTCGATCTTCTCGAAGTCGATGAACTTGCTGGTCGATTCGTACATGGCCTGCTGACGCTGCGCGCACTTGTCCGGATCGCCCAGAGCCGCGAAGAATCCCTCCGGATTGCCGATGGCTTCGGGCGGGAAGTTTTCTTCGACGATGGCGTGCAGCACTGGCGCACCGTAGGTAAGCGCGCGGACCACGGTGTTCTGTCGGTAGCCGAAGATCGACTGCAGCGGGTAGGCCTTGGGCCCATGCCCGTTGCGCCAGACGTCGTACCATTGTTCGTAGCTCATCCGATGTGGCTTGTGCAGCAGCACCACCTGGTTCATGCCGGGGGTGCGCTGGCCAACCGGCACCTGGTATTCGGCTGCACGCCGTTGGCGCTCCTCGGGGTAGGGCTCGGACTCCAGCACCAGATACGCCTCCAGGCGGCTGACCAAGGGCGTCAGAAGGTCCTTGATGGACGGCAATTGCGAGGCACTGTCCAGCCACAGCGATAGCATCCCATCCAAGGGGACGGCGCTATTGGTGATGCGCTGCGCGGACGCGGCGGCTACCGCCTCATCGACCACCATGACGCGGATGTTCCGTGCCCCGGCGGTAGCCAGGTCGTCACGCAGGCCGAGTAGGGTCTGGCGCCATTGCTCGACGCTGTGCTGTGGCGGTTTCCACAGACTCAACATGAGTTTTTCCATGATTCCTCCAGCCTGCGTTCAGTGATTGCCGCTCAGATGGCGGGTGCGATATTCCCTGTAATCCCGGGTCATCTGTGCTTCGTTCAAACCGAAGCGCTCCAGGCTGTAATCGTGGCTGGCACGTTTTTCCCGGCCATTCTTCGCCAGCCATTGCTCGGCATCGGCGCGCGCCCTGTCGGTGAAGGGCATGCCGGCGAAGCTGTATACGCGCTCCAGCACCTGCATCGGCCTGGCTACGGTGTCGGCGAACTGGATGTCCAGAAAACGGTCAGGGGAATGCTGGTCGCGCACCTGCATGGTGTGGCGAATACCCCGGGCCATGCGACGGTTCCACTGGATGCCGGCGGATCTGGGGTCGGGCTGATCGCTGTACATCTGCCACAGGGTGTGTGCCATGCTGGCCATCGAGGGAATGGTCTGCGCCGGTTCGCGGTGGGTCAGGATCACCTGTGCCCTGGGAAACACCTCCAGCAGCAGGTCGATGGTATGCAGGTGCTGGGGTGCCTTGAGCAGCCAACGCTTGCCACCGGCTTCTCCCCGTTGCTGCTTCTGCCACTGCAGGAACTGCAGCATCTTCTTCAACTGGGTATAGACAGGGCGCTGATCCTGCTGGTCGAGCCACTGGGTATAGCTGGGCACGTCGGCGTAGGCGTCCATCGCACACAGGAACGAATGCTCCATGAGCATGAATTCCTCATCGCAGAGCATGGCATCGAACGGGTGGATCGAGAGAATCTGCGGGATGGCCTCGATGGTCTGTTGCACCTCGGCCTTGGCCCGGCTGATGCGTTGCTCGGGCACGGCCAGGGTTTCACCTTCCAGCGGCGCCGGGTAGCGGGTTTCCCACCAGGCGGCGGAGTGGAAGCGCGGGTCCACGGCCAGGGTGCGCTGCAGCATGGTAGTACCGGTGCGCGGCAGACCGACGATCACCAGCGGATCATCGATGGCTATTCGGGTGATTTCCGGGAACCTGCGCAGGTAGTCCTCCATCACCAGCCGGTTGAACAACTGGCCGACCAGCCGCTCGCGCATCAGGTAGCGGCCGGTATCCGACAGCTTGGCTTCGCGATCCAGGGCGTCGACCAGCACTTCCAGGGCCTGTCGATAATTGTCATCGCCGAAGTGACTGAGTCCGTTGGCACGTTGGCTGGCCTCACTGAGCAATTGGTCGATATCCAGCGCCTGGCGTGTGGTTTGCATGGTCATGTTCATACCGCCTCCTGCAACTGGTCGATCTTGACCACCCGGGTGGTCGGGTGGCACTGCTGACTGGCACCGACCCAGCGCAGGCATAGCGTGCCCTGGCGGATACCGGCGGTCTGCAGCCAGTTGGCCACCCCCGGATCGCGCTCGCTGAGCACCAGGGTGACCCCGCCGTCCTGGTCATACGTGGCCTGGTGTTTGTTGAAGCAGATCCGGTGGTAGCGGTAATCCAGCGACTCCATCCAGTAGTTGTTGATCTGCAGGTTCCAGAAATCGCACTCGGGTACCTTCTGCACATGGATCACCAGTGCTTCGTCTTCGGCCAGCGCCCAGTGCGAGTGGTAGTAGAAGATATTCGGGTCGCCACCCACCGACTGGCACAGGGCCTGATCGGCCGGGGGCAGCTGGTTGCTGTGCGGCAGATAGCTCTGGGACCAGTCGGCGAACAGTCGGGCGGTGCTCTCCACGTAGCTGCCGACGCGTTGCAGCGCCTGTTCGAACATGGCCGGGTCCAGTGGTCCGGGCCGGGTATCGGCGCCGACCCGTTCGATGGACAGTTGTGCCGGCACCTCGACGTCGCGGTCGAGGAAGGTCTGGCGTACCAGCACGGAATTGCTGGTTGGCTCCAACTTCAACCAGTTACCCGGTTGTGGCTGGCAACTGAGGATGATCTCGAAGTTGCCATCCTCATCGACCTGCAGCGTGCTGGCATCGAGAAAGCCGGTCTGGATCATCTTGCCATCGGTTTCATAACCGCCTTTCTGGGTGCCGAAGCTCAGGTAGTACACCGAGCCGCGGTTGCCCTTGATGCGGTACTCCAGGTTGCCGTCCAGGCGGGCGTATTCATACAGGTTGTCGGGGTTATCCGCGCCGATCTTGGCGGTTTCATGGGAGGTCTTGAAGAAGCCGGGGAACGCCGGGTCGGCAAACTCCACGTGCATTTCCAGGGCGATGCGCAGCAGCCGGGTCAGGTAGCGGAACCCTTCGGCGCGGGTAGCCGCGTCAGCCGGGGCTTCCGGGCGCAGGATCTGCTCGCCGCAGCGCTTGAGCTGGTCGCAGAAATCCGACCAGGCCTGGCCGCTGACCAAGGCGTCATGGGCAGTATTTATTGTCATTGTCTGTCTCCGAGGGTGATGGGGTGTCACTCGATATGGCCGCGCTCGATCAGGGTGGCGATAATCCTGTCGACCGCCTGCTCGGGCGACTCGCGGGTGGTGTCGATATGGATGTCCGGGTTTTCCGGCGTTTCATAGGGTGAGTCGATACCGGTGAAATTCTTCAACTCGCCACGCCGAACCTTCTTGTACAGGCCCTTGGGGTCGCGCTCTTCGGCAATCGCCAGCGGGGTATCGATGAACACTTCGAGAAAGGCGTCATCGCCCAGCAGTTTGCGGGCCATTTCCCGTTCGGAACGGAAGGGTGAAATGAAGGCAGTCAGGGTGATCAGACCGGCATCGACGAACAGCTTGCCGACTTCGGCAACGCGGCGGATATTTTCCACCCGGTCGGCGTCGGTGAAGCCCAGGTCGCGGTTCAGGCCATGGCGCACATTGTCACCATCGAGCAGGTAGGTGTGCTGGCCACGGGCATACAGCCGGGTTTCCAGCAGGTTGGCGATGGCCGACTTGCCGGCGCCGGACAGCCCGGTGAACCAGAGCAACACCGGTTTCTGACCCAACTGTTCGGCACGCTCCTTCTGGCCCACATCGGTATGCTGCATATGGATGTTCTGCGAGCGGCGCAGGGAAAAGTCGATCAGGCCGGCACCCACTGTGGCATTGCTCAGGCGGTCGATCAGGATGAAGCTGCCGGTTTCGCGGTTACTCTGGTAGCTGTCGAAGGCTACCGGCTGGCTGCTGGACAGGTTGCAGATGCCAACCTCGTTAAGGGCCAGCTCCTTGGCTGCCAGGTGTTCCAGGGTATTGACGTTGATCTTGTATTTTGGCGCGGCGAGGGTGACCGGCACGGTTTTACCACCGATCTTCATCAGATACGGGCGCCCGCCGAGCATGGGTTGCTCATGCATCCAGATCAGGGTGACCTGGAACTGATCGGCGACACTGGAGGGCTCGTCTGCGGTAGCGATGACATCGCCACGACTGCAATCCACCTCGTCACTCAGGGTCAGGGTGACGGACTGCCCGGCTACCGCCTGCTGCAGGTCACCGTCCTGGGTAACGATGCGGGCGATATGGGTTTCCCGGCCGGCAGGCAGAATGCGCACCCGATCGCCGGGCCGCACCAGGCCACTGGCGATGGTGCCGGCAAAGCCGCGAAAATCCAGGTTCGGCCGATTGACCCATTGTACCGGCATGCGGAAGGCCAGTTTCTGCTGGTGCGACTCGTCGATCTCGACGGTTTCCAGATAGCCCATCAAGGTAGTGCCACGATACCAGGGCATATGTTCGGTCTGCTCGGTGATGTTGTCTCCACGCAGCGCCGACATCGGGATGGCGGTAACGTCGCTCAGACCAATCCGGCTGGCGAATGCGCGGTACTCGTCGACGATTTCATTGAAGACCTTTTCCGAATAGTCCATCAGATCCATCTTGTTGACCGCCAGCACCACCTTGCGAATACCGATCAGCGAGGCCAGAAAGCTGTGGCGCCGGGATTGGGTCAGCACGCCGCGCCGGGCATCGATCATCACGATAGCCACGTCGGCGGTGGAGGCGCCGGTGACCATGTTGCGGGTGTACTGTTCATGGCCAGGAGTGTCGGCGACGATGAATTTGCGCCGGTCAGTGGAGAAGAAGCGGTAGGCCACGTCGATGGTGATGCCTTGCTCGCGCTCGGCGGCCAGGCCATCCACCAGCAACGCGAAGTCCAGTTCGCCGCCTTGGGTGCCGA
>DXBL01000165.1 GCA_019116555.1 Candidatus Pseudomonas excrementavium | reverse complement strand
CGCTGCGGATACGGCTGATATCCACCCGGGCCGGCAGTTCGCACTGGGCAAGAAAACACAGGTTCTCCAGCAGCGGCCGGCTGCGCTGGTCACGCGCCAGGGCGTCGAAATTGTAGTAGAAAAACTGCGCTGGCAAGGCCAGCAGTGCCAGTGCGCAGAGCGTGCCCCAGAGCCAGAGCCAGGGCCGCTGGTTGCGGCGGGGGGGCGGGGCGTCCAGCAGCGCCTCGTCCAGCTCCGGCCAGAGCAGGGGGCTGATGACTGGTTCCTGTCGGTCCGTAGGCTCCTCCGGCTCGTCAGTGAATTCCGGTTTGGCCGCAGGAGCGGGAGGCCGCTCTGCCGTCCCGGTATTTTCGCGGGTGAGGGCGGGGCCGGGCGCATCGGCGGGCTGGTCGCGGCGGAAGATGCCCCGGTCGGCATACTCCTCGTCGACTGGCCGCAGGCTCTGGATGCCGAGCCGGTTGTGATCGAAATCCGGGCCGAAGTCCTGGGCCGGGGGCGTGGCGAGAAAGTCTTCATGCAGATCGGCGAAGCCGTCGGTTGCCGGTTCGGCAGCCTCCGGCTCGGTTGTGGTCTGCGCAGCAACAGGCAGTTCTTCTGCTGGCAGCGCCGCTTCCAGTCCGCTCTGCCGGTGGCCGGTCATGCCATTGGGGTTGACCTCATCGATGATCGACTCATCCAGCCCCAGAGCCTGCAGATCGGGCTCGTCCAGATCGTCATCCAGCAGTGCCGACTGCCGCTGCGGAGCTGCTGGCTGTGGTGCTGGAGCCGGCGATGAGGCGGGCACAGCGGTATCAGCAGCGTGGAAAACTTCCAGGCAGGCACCACAACGCACATTGCCGGCGGCGACCCGCAGTTGTTCCGGGGTCAACCGGAAACGGGTCTGGCAAAAGGGGCATTGGGTGACCAGCGGCTCGCTCATTCGAATCCCTTACCGGCGAAAAATCAGGAACGCATCACAGTGCGACGTGGCGTTATTGTGCCCGCAAGCGCGTCACAGCGCTACGTCGCGCCGCACACCGCTGACCCGAATCCAGCCATCCTTGTTCGCCACCGGGTCCAGCTCGAAGGCGTCACGGTAGGCGGCAAGAATGTCGTCGGTCTGCTCGGCGAGAATGCCGGACAGGGCGATGCGGCCGCCGGGCTTGACCAGGCTGGTCAACTGGGGCGCCAGGCTGACCAGCGGACCGGCGAGAATATTGGCTACCACCAGGTCCGCCGGCTCGGCCGGCATGTCGGCGGGCAGGTACAGCGGCAGGCGCTCATCCGCCAGTTGGTTGCGCTGGGCATTGTCGCGCGACGCTTCCAGTGCCTGGGGATCGATATCGGTACCCACCACCCGCTCGGCGCCGAGCAGCAGGGCGGCGATTGCCAGAATGCCCGAGCCGCAACCAAAATCGATTACCTGCAGGCCGTGCAGCTCCTGGCCATCCAGCCATTCCAGGCACAGCGCGGTGGTCGGATGGGTGCCGGTGCCGAAGGCCAGGCCGGGGTCCAGCAGCAGGTTCACTGCGTCCGGCTCCGGCGCCTCGTGCCAGCTGGGCACGATCCACAGGCGGCGGCCAAAACGCATTGGCTGGAAGTTGTCCATCCAGCTGCGCTCCCAGTCCTGGTCGGCGATCTCTTCGAATTGATGTTCCGGCAGTTCACCCGGCCAGATCTGTTGCAATTGGGCGAGCAGGGTTTGTGGGTCGGCGTCAGCTTCGAACAGCGCCAGCAGATGGGTATGGGACCACAGCGGCGTGGTGCCCAGGTCGGGCTCGAAGATCGGCTGATCTTCGGCATCCATGAAGGTCACCGACACGGCGTCCAGCCCCAGCAGCAGGTCCTCCATCGGCTCGGCCTGATCGGGGGTAATGGCAAGGCGCAGTTGGAGCCAGGGCATAATGTTTCCTTGGGAAAAAGGGGAAGCTTAAAGCTAACAGCGGAAATAAAAAACCGGGAAGCGATGCTCTGCCTCCCGGTCCGGTTGATAAGCTGATAACAGACTTATCGGATCAGCTGATACCCAGCTTGTGCTCCAGGTAGTGAATGTTCACACCACCCTTGCAGAACTCGGTATCGCGCACCAGCTCGCGGTGCAGCGGGGTATTGGTCTTGATGCCATCCACCACCAGCTCGTCCAGGGCATTGCGCATGCGCATCATGGCCTCGTCCCGGGTAGCGCCGTAGGTGATCAGCTTGCCGATCAGCGAATCGTAGTTCGGCGGGACCTTGTAGCCGCTGTACAGGTGCGAATCCACCCGCACCCCGTTACCGCCGGGCGCATGGAAGAAGGTCACTGTGCCGGGGCTCGGCAGGAAGCTGTTCGGGTCCTCGGCGTTGATCCGGCATTCGATGGCATGGCCACGGATGACCACGTCTTCCTGCTTGATGCTCAGCGGCTCGCCGGCGCAGACGCGGATCTGCTCCTTGACGATGTCGATCCCGGTGACCATCTCGGAGATCGGGTGCTCCACCTGAATCCGGGTGTTCATCTCGATGAAGAAGAACTCGCCGTTCTCGTAGAGAAACTCGAAGGTACCGGCGCCACGGTAGCCCAGATCGATACAGGCCTGAACACAGCGGGCCTGAACCTCGGCGCGGGCCTTCTCGTCGATACCGGGGGCAGGGGCTTCTTCGATGATCTTCTGGTGACGGCGCTGCAGGGAGCAGTCGCGGTCGCCCAGGTGAATGGCGTGACCCTGGCCGTCGGACAGTACCTGCACTTCCACGTGACGTGGGTTGGTCAGGAACTTCTCCAGGTAGACCATGGGGTTGCCGAAGGCAGCGCCGGCTTCGGTGCGGGTCAGGCGGATCGATTTGATCAGCTCTTCTTCCTTGTGCACCACGCGCATGCCGCGACCACCACCGCCACCGGCGGCCTTGATGATCACCGGGTAGCCGACCCGACGGCCGATCTTCAGGCACTCTTCCTCGTTATCGGGCAGCGGGCCATCGGAGCCGGGCACGGTCGGTACGCCGGTCTTCTTCATCGCGGCAATGGCCGAGACCTTGTCACCCATCAGGCGAATCACCTCGGCGCTGGGGCCGATGAAGGTGAAGCCGGAGTTTTCGATCTGCTCGGCAAAATCGGCGTTTTCCGCCAGGAAGCCGTAGCCGGGGTGAATGCCGTCGGCACCGGTCACTTCGGCCGCGCTGATGATGCGCGGAATGTTCAGGTACGACTCGGTCGCGATGGCCGGGCCGATGCAGACGGTTTCGTCAGCCATCGCCAGGTGCATGAGTTCGCGGTCGGCAGTGGAGTGCACTGCCACTGTCTTCAACCCCAGCTCCTTGCAGGCGCGGATGATGCGCAGTGCAATTTCGCCACGGTTGGCTATGAGTACTTTCTGCATCGCAGCCTCCGGGTCGGGCTCAGGCGATGCTGAACAGGGGTTGATCGAATTCCACCGGCTGACCGTTGTCCACCAGGATCGCCTGGATGACACCGGTCTTGTCCGCTTCGATGTGGTTCATCATCTTCATGGCTTCAACGATGCACAGCACGTCGCCGGCCTTGACGGTCTGGCCGACCTCGACGAAGGAAGGCGACTCGGGCGACGGCGAGCGATAGAAGGTGCCGACCATCGGCGAGCGAACCAGGTGGCCGGACGGCTCTGCCGGCGCGGCTTCGGCGACAGGGGCGGCGGCAGCCGGAGCTGCGGCAGGAGCTGGTGCGGCGGCGACCGGGGCCTGGAAATACTGTTGGGGCATGGCGGCCTGCTGGCTGTGCCGGCTGATCCGAACGGATTCTTCGCCTTCGTGAATTTCCAGCTCGTCGATGCCGGACTCTTCAAGCAGTTCGATGAGTTTCTTTACTTTGCGGATATCCATTGGTACTTGCGCTCCAGGGCAAATGTTGATCGTTTCAGTTTTGTTCGAGTCTGCGTACAGCCGCTTGCAGGGCCAGTGCGTAACCTTCAGCTCCCAGCCCGCAGATAACCCCCTCGGCGATGTCCGAAAAATAGGAGTGATGACGGAAGGATTCGCGTCTGTACACATTGGAAAGATGCACTTCGATGAATGGGATGCTCACCGCCAGCAATGCGTCACGTATTGCGACACTGGTATGGGTAAAGGCGGCGGGATTGATGATGATGAAGTCGATGCCTTCGTCCCGGGCGGCGTGGATGCGGTCGATCAACTGGTACTCGGCGTTGCTTTGCAGCACCTGGAGTTGGTGGCCATCGCGCTGGGCCTGTTCGAGCAGCCGATTGTTGATCTGCTCCAGGGTGACGGCACCGTACACGCCGGGTTCGCGGCTGCCGAGCAGGTTCAGGTTGGGTCCGTGCAGAACCAGGAAACTGGCCATTCAGAATATTCCGGGGCGTTGGTTGGCAATTGACTCGACGGTCATCAATGGGCGAAGAGTTTGCCGGATTAGTAAAGAGCTGTCCAGAACCTGTGGTATGTCATCAGATGCCGGCATGATGGCTGGGTTTTTGCGGAAATTGGTTGGGGTGGTGCTTTTTTCCGCTGTTCCGCTCCCCCTCTCCCCCTCTCTCCCGCGCGGGGAGAGGGGAAGCCCTCAACCAGCCTCCAACGCCGCATTCATATACCGAATAAAGGTCTCCCGCGGCACTTCGCCTTGAATCCGCAACTCGGGAATCTCCCGCCCCTGCCTATCCAGAAACAGGAACGCCGGTGGCCCGAACAGTTGTTGTTCGGTCAGCCAGGCCCGTTGATCGGGGGTATTGTCGGTCACATCCAGCTGCACCCGCACGAACCCGTCCAGGCCAGCTCGTACGCTGGGATGATCGATGATTTCCCGTTCAATCACCTTGCAGCTGATGCACCAATCGGCGGAGAGCTCGACAATCGCTGGCTGGCCCGCTTCGCGCGCCTGGGCCAGTTGCTGGCGGACGGCATCGGCGGTGGTCACCTTGGTGAAGTAGCTGGTTTCGCTGCTGCTGATGGTGGTCTTGCCGCCACCCAGCGATTGCAGTGGCCGCAGCGGGTCCGAGTTGCCGGCCAGGGCGCCGAACAGGGCGGCGGCGCTATAGAAGGCGAACAGCAGCGCAGCGGCCTGGGCGACGCGGCCGATGCCGGCGCGGGGAGATCGGTCGAACAGTCCAAGTTGCACGGCAATACCTGCGGCTAACGCCGCCCACAGCGCCAGGCTCAGCGGGCCGGGGATGACCCGCTCCAGCAGCCAGATGGCCACGGCCAGTAACCCGAAGCCGAAGGCCTGCTTGACCTGGTTGAGCCAGGGGCCGGAGCGGGGCAGCAGGGTCTTGCCGAACATCGCGACCAGAATCAGCGGTACACCCATGCCGATGGCCAGGGCGAACAGGCGCAGGGCGCCGCCCCAGGCGTCACCGGTGGCGCTGATATAGACCAGCGCGCCGGCCAGGGGCGCGGAAATGCATGGCGAGACCACCAACGAAGACAGCGCGCCCATGACCGCCGCGCCGGGGATCGAGCCACCCTGGGCGCGATTGCCGAGGTTTTCCGCCGGGCCGCGGATAAAGGCCGGCAGGCGCAGGTTGAACACGTCGAACATGGCCAGGGCGAAGATCACGAAGAACACCGCGAACACGCCCAGCACCCAGGGCGACTGCAGGCGTGCCTGGATATTCAGCGCGGCGCCGAACAGGCCGATCAATGCGCCGACCGCGGCGAAGGTCAGCGCCATGCCGAGCACGTAACTGAGCGACAGGGCAAAGGCCCGCGGGCGGTCGATGTTCTCGCGGCCCAGTACCATACCGGTGAGAATCGGCACCATAGGCAGTACGCAGGGAGTGAAGGTCAGTGCCAGGCCGGCGGCGAACAGCAGCAGCAATGACAACCACAGGGATGAATCGTCACCAGAGGCGGTGTTGTCGACAGCGGAGCCGGCGCCGCTCGATGCGCTGGTGCCGCCAGCAGTGGGCAGGTCCAGCAGGACAATCTCTGGCGGGTAGCAGAGACCGGCATCGGCGCACCCCTGGTACTCGACCCGCAGTTGGTCGGCTGGCGTGCTCCCCGGGGCGATAGCCAGTTCCACGTTGAGACTGTTGTAGTACACCTCGACATCACCGAAGAACTCATCGGTGCGATCCACGCCATCCGGCAGGGTGACCTGGGTTATTTCTCCGTCACCGCCCTGCAGCTCGAACTTCAGCCGATGCCGATACAGATAGTATTCGGGAACGATGTCGAACTGCAGCTGGATGCGCTCGGCCTCCGCCTCGACAATGCCGGCGCGGAAGGCTTCGTGTACCGGCAGAAACTGGGTGGTGCTGCCAACGTTGCTGGTCTCGCCGAACAGGCTGCCAAGCCCGGTATTGCCGGCGGTATTGGCGGTAGCCAGGGCAGCATTGCCCAGCAGCAGGGCGATCAACAGAAGACGTATCAACGACATGGGCATATCCGCAAAGAGCTTGCCGGTATATTAAAGGCTGCCACCGCGATTGCCAGTGACACATTGCCACCGGATTTATCAGGCACGTTCGATCCGGTCCGGATGAATGACGATACGTTCCTCCCGGTACAGCCCGCCGATAGCCTTCTTGAAACTGCCCTTGCTGACGCCGAACAGACGGGCAATTTCCGGGGCCGGGCTCTTGTCGCTGAGGTTCAGCACGCCATTGTTTTCATCCAGGGTCTGCATGATCAGTGCCTGCAGACTATCGCCAGCATCGCGCCCGACCGGCTGCAGGCTCAGACTCACCTTGCCGTCCGGACGTACTTCGCGGATATAACCGCGCTCGCGCCGACCGGGCCGCAGCGGTTTGAAGATCTCGTTCTTGTGCACCAGCCCCCAGTGCCGGTGATTGATGATTGCCTTATAGCCCAGGTCGGTGGGTTCGACGATCAGCAGATCCACCGCTTCGCCGGGCTGGTAGCTGGCCGGAGTCTTGTCCAGGTGCCGGTCCAGTCGTGCTGTGGCGGTGATGCGTTCGCTGTGCTTGTCGAGATAGACATGCACCACGCAATGGTCGCCTACCTGCAACGGGCGTTTCTCCTCCGAATGCGGCAGCAGCAGGTCCTTGGGCAGTCCCCAGTCCAGAAACAGGCCGACGCGGGTGATCTCGACCACCTTGAGGCTGGCGAACTCACCCACCTGGACCTTGGGTCGCTGGGTCGTGGCGATCAGCTTGTCTTCGCTGTCGCGATAGATGAATACCCGCAGCCAGTCACCGATCTCGGTGGGCTGGTCCTTGGGAATGTAACGATTGGGCAGCAGGATCTCGCCATGGGGGCCGCCGTCGAGATAGAGGCCGAAGCCGGTATGCTTGACGATCGACAGGTTGTTGAAGTGTCCGATGGCGGCCATGAATAGTGTCCTGAAAGGCGGGAGCCGTCATTCTAACCGATATGGGCCAAAAGGGCCGCTCTGGACGGCGCGGGCGGTGTGAACGCCCGGCGCAGATGCTATGCTTGCGGCTGCACAGAGAAGGGGAGAGGGTTGATGAAATTTTCCAGGCGTACACGCGATACCGAGGGTGCGGCAGGCCGGCTCGATAACGAGAGCGGACGAACGCTGGGCAAGTTGATAGCCGTGGTGCTGGCGGTCTATCTGGTCGTCTGTCTGCTGATCGGTTGGTACTGGAGTCGCGAGCCCGATCTGGAAGATCTGACCGTCGTGCCGGTCGGCAATACGGACGCCCTGACTACAGGTTCCTACACCGCGCGTACCGTCAGGGAGCTTGCTCGCACCCTGCTGGACAAGCCCGGTGGTTTCATCAGCAATGACATCTCGCCGCCCGGTCTCTGGCTGGACAACATGCCGAGCTGGGAGTTCGGGGTACTGGTGCAGGTGCGTGATATCACCCGCTCCATGCGCCGCGACATGGCCCGTTCGCAGTCGCAGTCCACGGAAGATGCCGCCCTGTCCAAGGCCGAGCCGCTGTTCCACTTCGATCACAAGAGCTGGGCCTTGCCCGCCAGTGAAAGTGAATACCGTGCCGGTGTGCGCCAGTTGAATGATTACATCGAACGCCTGGAAAGCGGCAACGCCAGTTTCTACACCCGCGCCGACAATCTGGCGGGCTGGATCAACGATGTCAGCACGCGCCTGGGCTCGCTGTCCCAGCGACTGTCGGCCAGTGTGGCCCGCACTCCGTTGAACGATGGCGGGCGTGAACGCAAGCAGACTCCATGGTTGCAGATCGATAACGTCTTCTATGAGGCCCGCGGCAGTGCCTGGGCATTGGTGCACCTGCTGCGTGCGGTGGAGAAGGATTACGCCGATGTGCTGAACAACAAGAATGCCCTGGTCAGCCTGCGCCAGATCATCCGTGAGCTGGAAGCCACCCAGGCGCCCATGTGGAGCCCGGTGATTCTCAATGGCGGCGGCTTCGGCATGTTGGCCAACCATTCCCTGGTCATGGCCAACTACCTGTCCCGCGCCAACGCGGGCCTGATCGACCTGCGTCGACTGCTCGAGCAGGGTTGAGGCAAGCCGGGATATGAGCAAGCGTCAGACAGGATTCGGCTCGCTGGGCGGGCTGGTATTTTCCACCGATGCGGGACGCATGTGCCCCGATTGCCGGCAACCGCAGGACGCCTGCAGCTGCGGCCAGCCGCAGGTGCCCGCTGGTGACGGTGTCGCCCGGGTACGCCGGGAGACCAAGGGGCGCGGTGGCAAGACGGTGACCACCATCAGCGGCCTGGCCTTGCCGACCGACGAACTCAAGGCCCTGGCCAAGCGCATCAAGGCCCGTTGCGGTTGTGGTGGATCGGTGGTGGATGGGGTGATCGAGATTCAGGGCGACCGGGCCGAGATGCTTTGCCAATGGCTGATCGATGAGGGCTTCAAGGCCAAGCGGTCCGGTGGCTGATGCTGTGATGCTGGATTCGTTGTCTTGACCCTCTCCGGTTTGCTTTCCGCTGCGCGCCATCGTCTGACCCATCGCCGGGTCTGGGCCCTGGCGACGCCGATGATCCTCTCCAACGTCAGCGTGCCCCTGGTCGGCCTGGTGGACACCGCCGTGGTCGGCCATCTGGACGGCGCCCACTACCTGGGTGGGGTCGCGGTGGGCGCGACGCTGATGACCTTCATTCTGTGGGCCGCCGGCTTCCTGCGCATGGGCACCACCGGCTTTGCCGCCCAGGCCTGTGGCGCGAATGACGGTGACAAGCTGCGCCTGGTACTGCTGCAGCCACTGTGGCTGGCGCTGCTGCTGGCATTGCTGGTGTGGCTGGTGCACGAGCCATTGCTGGCCGCCGGCCTGTATTTTCTCGACAGCAGCGCCGAGTTGCTGGAGCAGGCGCGGATCTATTTCAACGTCCGCCTGGTAAGTCTGCCGGCGGCGCTGGCCAACTTCGTGCTGGTCGGCTGGTTTATCGGTGCCCAGCGCGCCCGTGCGCCCTTATACCTGTTGCTGGCGGTCAATATCACTAACGTTGTGCTCGACGTGCTTTTCGTCGTGGTGCTGGAGTGGGGCGTGGCCGGTGCCGCCTGGGCCACGGTCATCGGCGATTATGCCGGGCTGTTGCTGGGCCTGTGGCTGCTGCGCCCGGTGCTGGCACATTATCCGGGAGTGATGCGCTGGAGCGATGCGCTGCGCCTGCGCGGGGCGGGGCCGTTGATCCGGGCCAACCGGGATATTCTGATCCGCACCCTGGCGCTGGAACTGGTGTTCTATCTGCTGGTACTGCAAGGCGCCCGGCTGGGCGACTCGGTCGTCGCGGCCAACGCGGTGCTGCTGAACTTCCTGCTGCTCACCTCCCACGGGCTGGACGGTCTGGCCCATGCGGTCGAGGCGCTCGGCGGACACGCCATGGGGCAGCGCAACCGATTGGCGCTCAAGCGCGTGCTGGTCGTCAGCACGCTCTGGTCGTTGGTGGTCGGAATGGGTTTCGTACTGGTATTCAACCTGTTTGGCAACCAGATTGTCAGTTTGCTGACTGACCAGGAGTCGATTCGCCAGGTGGCTTTCGACTATCTGCCGTGGATGGCCTGGATGCCGCTGGTAGCCGTCTGGAGTTATTTACTCGATGGGCTGTTCATCGGCGCCACCCGCGCCCGGGCCATGCGCAATGCCATGGTGCTGGCGGTGCTGCTGATCTACCTGCCGGCCGCCTGGTTGCTGCGTGATACCGGCAATAACGGGGTCTGGCTGGGCTTTCACCTGTTCATGCTGGCCCGCGGTGCGCTGCTCGGGGGCTGGTTTATCTGGCTGTGGCGGCGGGATCGCTGGATGCCTGCGTAGGTCAATCGGCTCTCAGCCAGCAATGCAGATAGCGCCCCAGGTGCCGGTAGGCCGGGTGTCGGCTGTACAGCAGTTCCTGCTCGATCACCTGCTGCGCATCGGCCTCGGCCTTGAATGGCTCGTGCATGTAGTCATGGAACACTCGCACGCCGGTCTGCTGACGACAATCGAACCCCGCCGCTGCTATCCACGCATACACCTCACGCGGGTCCAGCGGCTGCTGAGGGGTCAGACTGCGCTTGCCTTCGCCGGCCAGCTGGTTGCGCTGTAGCTTGCGGAACTGACCTTTGATCAGGTTCTTGTAGATCAGCGCGTCGCGGTTGTAGAAGGCCAGTGACACGGCGCCCGCGTCGTTGATCAGTTGCCGCAGGCAGAGCAGGGCGGTGGCCGGGTCCGCCAGCCATTCCAGCACCGCATGACAGATCACCAGATCGTAACGCTCGCCCCGGGCGGGCAACTGCTGCAACGGTAGTTGCAGAAACTCCAGCGACTGACCCGGCTGCAGCGGCTGGGTTTCCAGGCGCTCGCGAGCGGCGTGCAGCATTTCCTCGGCGGGGTCGCTCACCGTCACGCTGTGGCCTCGCTGCAGCAACCATTCGCTGATATGCCCCAGGCCGGCACCGGCATCCAGAACCCGTAACCTGTGACCCTCGGGTGCCAGCTCCGCCAGCCATTCCTGCAGGTCGCGAGTGAGTACCGCAAGGCGAATCGCGCCCTTGGGACCAGCGTATATCTTGCGCGCGAAATGGGTGCCCAGCTGGTCAAAATACCGATCGGACATAATAAATTGCTACCTGGGCATGGGCAATCACAAGCGACTGCGGACGAGTGGATTCAAGGGTTCCAAGTATATCAGCTGCCTTCACTATCATAGCCTTACGCAACGAATCGGTAGGAAAATGCGAACTTCTGCGCGGTGGGTCGGTCCCTATTTACTCAGGTAATAAACCAAAGAGGAAATACCTTATGCGCCTTAGCAAAATGTTGATTCCGGTTTCTGCCGTAGGCTTGATGGCAGGGTCGACCTACGTCATGGCTGCAGATCCGGTCTCCAATCTGGGTATCATCGTCGCTGCTGACAAATATGAAATGAACTCGGATAACGATGATGTCGATGGTCGTGACGAGACTGTTGGCAAGGGTGGTATTTTCTACAACTACGGCAACAAGATGACCGGTGGGCCGGGCACGATCTTCCAGATCGGTGCTGATGTCCGCTACGGTGAAAAGAACGACAACGAAGTCAAGGACGCCCGCGCCGAGGCGGACCTCGGTGTGCGTATGCCGCTGAGCGACAACAGCAACTTCGACATGCTGGTCGGCGTGGGCTACGACTGGACCCGCTTCGAACTGGAGCGCAGTAACGCCGATGTGGAGCTGAGCAACAAGAGCCCCTTCGCCAAGGCGGCCATCGGTTGGCATCACCAGGGTGATACCCTGACCACTCGCCTGGAGGTGGGTACCCGCTACAGCATCGAAGGCGAAGGCAAGGTGAAGCTGACCGGTTATGGCAGCGAAACCGCTGACCTAAAGAACAAGTTCAACCCCTATGCGGAGCTGAACTTCCTCTGGGATCGCGGCCAGGGCTTCCCCTTCACCGCTGGTGTCTATTACACCCAGACCAATTACGAGTTGGATGACGACTACATGCTGGCGGACAACACCGAGCTGGAAAGCAACGAGTTCGGTGTCAAGCTGGGCGTATTGTTCTGATCCACAGCCCCGTTGTACCCCTGATCCCGCAGCCGGTCTGATCCGGCCTGCGGGATCGTTTTTTCAGGCCCGGCGCAGCCGCCGCGCCTGGCGCTTGCGCCACCAGATGACCACCCCGCTTATCGACAGTACGAAGATCGCCACACCCAATACGGCGATCAAGATGCGCCCCGGCAGGCCGAGAATCCGCCCCCCGTGGATCGGAGCCTGCAGCTGGAAGAATCGCTCACCCCAGGTGCCCTGGCCAGGAATCTCCTGCCCCAGCAAACGGCCATCGGTGCCATGGAAGAAGATCCAGGCATTG
>DXBL01000016.1 GCA_019116555.1 Candidatus Pseudomonas excrementavium | reverse complement strand
GATGATCATCACCTCGAAGGTCGCTGCCAGCAATGGCGCCGGACGACCCGAAGAAACCGGCCCGCTGGTACGTCAGGCCGTCTGGCTTGGCCTGGTTATCGGTGTGCTCTGTGGGGTGGCACTGTTTTCCGTCGAGCCGCTGCTGTACCGCGCCGGCGTGCAGGAAGAGCTGATCCCCAAGTCCGTCGGCTATATCCAGGCGGTGGCCCTGGGCTTTCCGGCGGTCGGCATGTATCAGGCGCTGCGCGGGTTGACCGACGGCCTGTCACGCACCAAGCCGACCATGGTGATCGGCTTTCTCGGGCTGGTGCTCAACGTGCCGGCCAACTATGTGCTGGTCTATGGCAAGCTGGGCTTTCCCGCGATGGGCGGCGTCGGTTGCGGGGTCGCCACCACGCTGGTGATGTGGTTCATGCTCGGCTGCATGCTGATCTATCTGAAGCGCTCGAAACTCTATGATGCCTGCCGGCTGTTCGAACGTTTCGAATGGCCGCGCTGGGCGGTGCAGCGGCATCTGCTGGGGCTGGGGCTGCCGATCGGCATCTCGCTGTTTTCCGAAACCAGCATGTTCGCCCTGATCGCCCTGCTGATCGGCAGCCTGGGCGCAGTGGTGGTGGCCAGCCACCAGGTGGCACTGAACCTCACCTCGATCGTGTTCATGGTGCCCTTCAGCCTGGGGCTGGCGATTACTGTGCGGGTGGGCCACAGCCTGGGCATGGATGGTGCCCGCGCCGGCCTGTTTGCGGCCAAGGTGGGAATCGCCGTGGCGCTGCTGTTCGCCTTTCTGGCGGCATCGAGCTTCTACCTGCTGGATGACCTGCTGCCCCGTCTGTATACCAATGATCCCGAGGTATTGGCCCTGTCTACCGCGCTGCTGTTCTATGCGGCGCTGTATCAGTTCTCCGATTCGGTACAGGTCGCCTGCGCCGGAGCGCTGCGCGGCTATCAGGACACGCGCATTCCCATGTTGCTGACCATGGTCGCCTACTGGCTGATCGGCTTGCCCAGCGGCTATATCCTCGGCCTGACCGACCTCCTCGGCCCGGCACGGGGGCCAGCCGGGTTCTGGCAGGGGCTGATCATCGGGCTGAGTGCGGCGGCGTTGTTTCTGTCTGTGCGTTTGGCGATTATTGGCGGACGGCGCAAGCGGCGGTTTCCGCTGGAGCGGAGTCATTTGGTGGGGTGATGGTGGGGCTGGGGGCGCCCGGCGAGGGAGAGGGGGACCTTCCTCACCCACCCTTCCGAATCAGATACCAATACTCCCCCTCCCCCTCACCCTGCTCCACCAGCTCATGCCCCAGAAAGCCGCAGAACCGCGGGATATCGCGCTGCGTCGAGGGGTCGGTGGCCAGCACTTTCAGGTAATCACCCGTGGCGATATCCCGCACTGCGTTGTGCAGCAGCATGACCGGCTCCGGGCACATCAGGCCGCGGGTGTCGAGTTGGGTTGGGTTGGATTCGGTAGGCATGGGAATACAGAACTCTGAAACGTAATGCTGAATTATCCGCAAAAGGCCACGTACTTGCCAGTCGCGGCGTTCGGGTCAACACTGGGACCATCCATCGTCAATAAGGAGCAACCATGATCAAGGTCCTGATCGAACGCATCATTGCCGAAGGGCTCGAAACTCCCTATGAAGCCGCTGCCCGCAACATCCTGCAGCAGGCCATTCAGTCGCCGGGGTATCTGTTTGGCGAGTCCTTCGCTGACCTGCAACACTCCGATCGCCGCTTCGTGATTGTGACCTGGCAGAACCTCCATTCATGGGAGCGCTGGGAGCAGTCGCCGGAGCGCCGAGAGTGCCTGACAGCCTTCGCTCCGATATTGGTGGAAGAGGAAAAGATCACCTTGTTGGAGCCGTTGTAACTGTCGCGGCGCGGGAGCGCGAGCGCCTACTGCTCCACCTTGTAACTCGCGGCATGCAATATCCGTACGTGGCAGGTCACTTCTTCCCGGTCGGTATATAGCTGCTTGCAGGCGATGCTCGCGCGGATATTGGCCTCGTCCAGGGCGTCCTGCACATGCTCCAGACATTGCATGACTTCCCGGTAGCGCTGCTTCATCGGCAGCTTGAAGTTGACGATCGCTTCACGGCACCAGCCGCGGGTCAGCCAGCGGGCGAGCATGGCGCTGCTGCGGGCGGGTTTGTCGACGATGTCGCAGACCAGCCACTGCACTGGCTTTTTCGGCTTGAACATGTAGCCATCGGCTTCCACATGCTCGACCTGACCACTGTCCATCAGGCTTTTTGCCATGGGGCCATTATCCACCGCGGTGACTTTCATGTGGCGATTGACCAGTTGCCAGGTCCAGCCGCCGGGCGCGGCGCCGAGGTCTACGGCGGTCATGCCGGGGGCCAGGCGTCTATCCCACTCATCCCGGGGGATGAAATGGTGCCAGGCTTCTTCGAGCTTGAGGGTCGAGCGGCTGGGCGCCTCACGCGGCACCTTGAGACGCGGAATACCCATCGGCCAGGGCGCGGCATTGCCGGCCCAGGACCAGCCAACGAAGAGCCGTTCGCCGCTTTCGAAGAATACGTGCAGCCGGGGCGCGTCGGTTTTGGTCGGGCGCACGAACCGGGTCTTGGTCAGGGCGGTTTCCAGCGGGCGGCCGAGCTTCTTGGTCAGCGCGGCGAGGGCCTTGCCGTCGTTGGTGTCGGCGGTTTCCAGCCACAGACTGGAAGCGATGGGGCCTTTGGCGCAGGCGCTGATGATCGGCGAGATGCGGTCGTCGGCGGGAACATCGAGCCAGGTGCCTACGGCCCACTGACGGACGAAGATCAACTGGCGGAAGTCGAGCTTGCGCATCAACCGACCGGCATCACCTTCTTCAGGACAGACGAAACGCACCACGGCAGCGCCGTCGCGGGTGATGGGATAACCAGCGATGCCCTTCTGCGCCGATAATTCCTGCATCTCGGCGGCGACTTCGCTTTCAAAACCCGGACGGCAGTGCAACAACAATTCCTGCATGACAAACCCCAGAGGTAAGAATGGGCGCTACTGTAACGCCGCCGGGGGTGTGGTGCCAGCGGCAATACAGGTCAACGGTCAGCTACAAGCCCGGTACCAGTGAGAGTGGTCGGGCCGCTAGGCTCCCGGGATCACGCGGTGGCTTTGGCCGCCGGTTGCAGTTCTTGCCACACTGCCGGGCGGCGTCCGCCGCCATTTTCATCCAGATATGTCTCGCAGAATGGCGGCGATGGTCACTGCTGACAAATAATGAATCTAACTCATCATGTTAATGATAAACTTCGATTTAACTCATGATGGAGGACGAGTAATGCTGGAATTGCGCCATTTACGCACGCTGCTGACGCTTCGCGAAGCGGGCAGCCTGGTGGAAGCATCGGAGCGACTGCATTTGACGCAGTCGGCATTGTCCCACCAGCTCAAGGATCTGGAGCAGCGGCTGGAGACCAGTCTGTTCGTGCGCAAGACCAAGCCGATCCGCTTCACCACTGCCGGCCTGCGGCTGCTGCGGCTGGCGGATAACGTATTGCCCCAGGTGCGCCAGGCGGAACGGGACCTGCAACGGCTATCCGGCGGCCAGGCCGGTCGGTTGCATATGGCGATCGAGTGCCACAGTTGTTTCCAGTGGCTGATGCCGACCATCGATCAGTTCCGCAATGCCTGGCCGGAGGTGGAGGTGGATTTCGCCTCCGGGTTCTTCTTCGCCCCGCTGCCGGCCCTCGCCCGTGGGGAGCTGGACCTGGTGGTGACTTCCGATCCGCAGGATATTCCGGGGCTCAGTTATGTGCCGCTGTTTACCTACGAGGCGATGCTGGCCATTAGCAATCAGCATCGCCTGACCGAGCGCACTCATATCGAGCCGCAGGACCTGGCGGGCGAGACGCTGATCTGCTATCCGGTCGAGCGCAACCGGCTGGATATCTTCACCCAGTTCCTGGAGCCCGCCGGGGTCGAACCGGCGGATGTGCGCAATGCGGAGCTGACGATCATGATGATGCAGTTGGTGGCGTCGGGGCGCGGGGTCTGCTGTCTACCCAACTGGGCGATTACGGAATACCTGCAACGCGGCTACGTCAGCGCCCGGCCGCTGGGCCGTGATGGATTGTTCGGTACGCTGTATGCGGCGGTGCGGGAAGACATGCTGGATATGTCCTATCTGCAGGATTTTCTGCTGACGGCGAAGGATATTTCCTTTGCGACTCTGGAAGGGGTGACGGCCAAGACGGTCGGGTAAGCCGTTCGGCTTTAGTGCCAAGCCCTACCCTCGCTGTCGTCGCGCCCAAGCGCGGACCGGGGCTCGACAACCCGAAAATCGCAATCGTCTCACATCTGCCGGGCCGTTTTTGGGGGTGTCGCGCCTTACAACCGTCTCGCCATGGCACTTTAACATCCCCATGAGACTTCAATCTCGAAATGAGAACAACCTTAACCTGTCTCACTTTTCACCCGTATAGGCGAGTGTCGCCTTTATGAACAGGGTCTAGGGTTTGTCTCGGATCGGCAGTATTGCCTATCCAGCTATCCCTACAAGAAACCAACAAGAGACTCCCATCATGAAAGCACCTGCATTCAAGTTGACCGGTCTGGCTCTGGGCATGTTGCTCTCGGCCGGTGCAATGGCGACCAACCCTGGCAACCCCGACCCGGATCCGGGTACGGGTTCCGGCTTCCCCGGCGTATCCGACTTCGCGGCCAGCGGTCCTTTTTCGGTCACCAACAGCAACGTCAACACCACCTGCGCCGTCTACCGTCCGCGCACTTTGGGCGAGAACGGCCTGCAACACCCGATCATTCTCTGGGGTAATGGCACCGGCAGTTCGCCCAGCACCTACGGCTCGCTGCTGGAACACTGGGCCAGCCATGGCTTCGTGGTCGCGGCGGCGCGGACCTCCAATGCCGGTACCGGCGACGAGATGATCGACTGCCTGGATTACCTGGTGGAACAGAACGGCCGCAGCACCGGCACCTTCTCTGGCAAACTGAACGTCAACCGCGTTGCCACTGCCGGCCACTCCCAGGGCGGCGGCGGCAGTATCATGGCGGGCCAGGATAGCCGCGTCACAGCGACAGCGCCCTTCCAGCCTTACACCATCGGTCTCGGCCATCGCAGTTCTTCCCAGAGCAACCAGAGTGGGCCGATGTTCCTGATGACCGGGGGCGGGGATACTATCGCTTCGCCGACGCTGAACGCTCGGCCGGTATTCAACCGGGCCAACGTGCCGGTGTTCTGGGGTGAGCGGCGGTCGGTCAGTCACTTCGAGCCGGTCGGCAACGGTGGTGACTACCGCGGTCCGTCCACCGCCTGGATGCGTTATCACCTGATGGGCGACCAGAGCGCCGAAGGTACCTTCTATGGTGGCAACTGCGGCCTCTGCAGCGATATCCGCTGGGATGTGCAGCGCAAAGGCATCAACTGATCTGAGTTGAAATACCCAAAGCCAGTCGCCTCCGGGCGACTGGCTTTGTCGTTTCCGAGCCCTGAGTCCGCGCCACCGCTCCGCTGGTTCGCCGTCTGTCTCGCCGTACAATGTTGCTCGCGACTGTTCAGTCCGCCTCGTTTTTACCATGGACGGGACACTTTTTTCCTTGGTATCATCCAGCCATTATTTTTCGAAAGTACAATATCAAGGCACACTTATGAGCACCCCAGCTACACCCTTGTCACTGGCTCTGTCCCAACGCAAATCCGATGAGCGCGCCACCCCCCTGACAGCTTTTCGCATGGCGCGCCGCTGGTGGCTCGAAGGCCGCCGGCTGAACCTGTCACTGCTGGCCGAGGAACTGGGCGTTGGCCGTGCCACCCTGATGCGCTGGGTCGGCAACAAGGATCTGCTGATGGGGGAGATTCTCTGGTCGCTGTACAAGGGTATCTATGACCAGGCGATCGAGAAGGCCAACGCCGATTACCCGGAAAAGGGCATCGATTACCTGGGGCAGATCTATAACGACGTCAATGTCGCGCTGATCAATGCCAAGCCGATGCATGACTTCCTGGCCGCCGAGCCGCAGTGGGGCCTGCAATTGCTGACATCCAATGTGTCCGGGTTGCAGAAGCGACTGATCGACGAATGGCAGGCGCTGTTCGAAAAGGAAATCCAGGCCGGCCGCATCAATCCGGAGATGGACGCCGACAGCCTGGCCTACTACATCATCCGCATTGGTGAAGGCGCCATCTATTGCGATCTGATCTGCGGCCGCACGCCTGATCCGGTGCGCGCCGCCCAGGCATTCCGGTTATTGGCCAACGGTCATACGCGCTAACGCCGTCGCAGCGGCCATTCGATCACGAAGCAGGCTCCGCCGAGGGCCTGCGATGCCTCGGCCCGCGCCCTGCCGCTGTGCCAGAACATGATGCGGCGCACGATCGACAAGCCCAACCCATACCCCCCCGATGAGCGAGTGCGACTCAGGTCCATGCGCATGAAGGGCGTGAAAATCTTCTCTCGATAGGCTTCGGGGATACCCGGGCCGTCATCCTCGATGGATATCCGACACATGCCGTGTTGCACCTGCGTAGTGATCCTGACCTTACGCACGGCATGGCGCATGGCATTGCCGGTCAGATTGGTGATTGCTCGCTGGATGTAGCGTGGCTCGGCATCCACATGCCGCCCCAGCCCCCAGGAGTTGTCGATTTGTTCCAGTTCGATGCTGGCATCGAGCGGCGCCAGTTCGGCGATTACATGCTCGACCATCCGCGGGATATTGGTGCCCTTCATGGTGATGGCCGGTGCCCCTTGCTCCAGCCGTGCATAGGTCAGGATCTCATCGACCAGACGATCCAGCTCGTTGAGGTCGCCTTCCATGCCATCGATGAAGCGCTGGCGGTCTTCGGCGGTAGCGGCGGTATCGAGCATTTCCAGACCGAAACGCAGACGGGCCACCGGCGTGCGCAGTTCATGGGATACCGCACCGATGGTTTCCCGTTGGATGCGCATCAGCCGTTGCACATGGCCGGCCATTTCATTGAAGGCACGGGACAGCCGCCCGACGGAGTCCTGGCTGTCGATATCGACCCGGGCATCGAGGTTGCCGCCACTGATGCGTACCGCGACGGATTCCAGTGTCATCAGACGCTGCTCCAGCTGGCGTACCAATAGGTAGATCAGCAGCCCGATCAGTGTCAGAGCCAGCAGCCCCATGATGATCAGCAATTCCGGGGGATAGGCGCTCATCTGATACAGCGGCCCCAGGTGCAGGATCCACTGGGTGTCGGGGATCTTCAGGTACAGCATCACCGAGTCGCCATCCGGCCCGAGGGTCATGACGGTATCGCTTTCATCCAGGCGACGGATCTGATCCGCGTCCAGATCCGATTCGTGCCGACGGGTGAGCTGCAACGGATAACCGAAACCCTTTTCCCGACGCAGCTCATGCAGCCGGGCCGGCATGTCCGCCTCCGGCCGGCGCACCAGTTCGTCGGCAATGAGGAACAGGGTGGCCCGGCCCAGTTGTTCGGAAATGCGCTGGATGTCCGCGGTCAGTACCGCCTCGTCGGCCATGTCCACCAGCGCCAGCACCCGTACCTCATCCTGCTTGGTGGGCTCCACCAGCACGCGACCGCGGATCAGCTGCGCCCAACTGGACGAATCCAGCTGCAGGGATTCCAGGCTGTGGATTTGCAGCGGCACGCCCATCAGCCGCTCCCACAGATTCAGGACCCGCAGCCGCTCGGAAGTGTCCATTGGCTGCAGGTTGTCGGCCATCAGCCGGAAGGTGCCGCTGGCGATACGCTCGCGGTAGTCTTCGGCCCGCACGTCATTGATCAGGTGAATGCTCAACAGACTGACCAGAGATACCGTCACCAGCACCAACAGCATCCCGCCGTAGATGCGCAGGAAAATGGAGTTCACGGCAGATCCGGCTCGGGAGCGACGAACAGATAACCCTTGCTGCGCACGGTCTTGATCAGCCGCGGCATATCGGGATCGTCACCGATCTTGGGGCGGATGCGCGAGATGCGCACGTCGATGGAGCGATCCTGACCGTCGTACTCGATACCACGCAGGGCGACGAAGGTCTCTTCGCGGCTGAGGATACGCCCGGCATTGCTGGCCAGCAGCCACAGCAGGTCGAATTCGGCACCGGTCAGGTCGATCCGTTCATTATTCAGCCAGGCTTCGCGGCGGATATGGTCGATCACCAGAGCGCCGAAGGCGAGCCGTGTCGGCGGGGTGGCCGGGGCGTCGGTTTCGGTGCGCCGCAGCAGCACCCGGATGCGTGCGAGCAGTACCTGGGGGCGCACCGGCTTGCTGACGAAATCGTCCGCTCCCTGCTCCAGACCCTGGATATGATCCTGGTCATCGCTGCGCGCGGTGAGCATCAGAATCGGGCGGGCAAAGCCCCCTTCGCGCAGGCGACGGCAGATGGACAGGCCATCCTCGCCCGGCAGCATCAGATCCAGCACTACCAGTGCCGGCGGACTGGCGAGAATCCGCTCGACCGCCTCGGCGCCGTCCTCGATCAACTCGACCTGCAAGCCCTGCGACTGGAGAAACTCGCCGATCAGCGCTGCCAGTTTGATATCGTCTTCGACAATGACAATACGTTCTTTTTCTGCGTGCATTCCCGCTACCCTTGGGTTACATCCGGAAGGAGACGCAGATTGTATCATCGGCAACAAAAAAGGCCGGCGAAATGCCGACCTTTGTCTGGGTAGGGGGATCAGGCCTTGTCGATCTGATCCTTCAGTGCGCTCTTGGCGCGCCCCTTCACCTGCTGGGCTTCACCCTTGCGCTCCTGCATGCGACCTTCGGCGCGGGTGCTGGGCTTGTTGCTGGCCTGCTTGCCCTTGCCCACGACCTCGTTCACTTTGCCTTTCACCTTGTCTTTTGCTGCAGTCATTATTCGAACCTCTTTCAGCTGGGTACGTAATATCCGACTGGGCGAAGCGACAAGGGTTCAGTTATTTCACCAACAGAACCGGTACATTTACATCGTGCACCACCCGGGTGGCCACCGAGCCCATGACCAGGTTACCCAGGCTGCCCATGCCCCGGGTGCCCATGACCACGGTATCGCAGTTGTGGTTCTTTACCGCCGCGACCACTTCGGTCACCACATCGCCCACCGTCTCGTGGGTTTCATAACGCACGGACGCCGCCTGCAACATCTCCACCGCCTCGGCATTGACGGCAGCCGCATGCTTGATCGCACCCTGGCGGAGGTCTTCCAGCATGGTGGCGGGCACGTAGTTGCCATACAGGTTGGCCTCGCGCTGCACGTTCAACAGATGCACCAGCAGGTTCGGATAGGCCTGGGCGGCTTCCACCAGGTATCGGACGGCGCGCTTGGCGGATTCGGAACCGTCGAATGGAACCAGTACGTTTTGCATAGCTACTCCCTCTCTTACGTTGTTCTGCTCTGTTTTGAGCATAGTCCGTAAACCCTCATCACGCATTTGATCTGCGTCAAGCTCGGGCGTAAAAAGCCGTCTGGCTTGCCAAGCGCACCGGCGCGGTGCAAGTGCGCCAGCGAAAAACGACAATCTGCATCAGGTTTTGAATATAAGCCTATGAATAGAAACACAAACAGACACATGGCAAGGAAGTTGCGATAGGGAAATGGCCAACCGATCCATTCCGGATCATCGACATGGAGTAGTACCTGATGAAAAAGCTCACTATCTGTATAGCTACCCTAAGCACGCTGGGCATCGCCAGCCTGAGCCACGCGGAATCCTTCGATACCGCTCTTGGACAGTTCGACACCAGCATGAATGTGACCCTGGCCACCGATTACATCTGGCGCGGCCAGTCGCAGACCGCGGGCAAGGGAGCGATTCAGGGCGGGCTGGATATCAGTCATGAAAGTGGCCTGTTCATCGGCACCTGGGCGTCGAATGTGGACGACGAGGCCTTTGGCGGCGCCAGTGTCGAATGGGATTACTATGCCGGTTTCGCCGGGCAGCTGACCGAGGCGCTGAGCTATGACCTCACCTGGATTGCCTATGAGTACCCCGGCGGCGATGACGTGGACACCGCCTATGAAATCATTGGCACCCTGGGTTTCCGTGATCTGACGCTGGGTACCAAGTACGCCTACCACCCCAGTTCGGCCGTGTATGGCTTCATCGGCTACGACATCGCCCTGCCCTACGAGACTACGCTGGGCCTGCATTATGGTTACACCGATACCAAGGACAGCTTGAGCGAGGTGCAGAGCGGCGAAAGCTATCAGGATTGGGCGGTGTCTCTGGGCAAGACGGTGATCGGCCTGGATCTGGCATTGATGTATTCGGCCACCGATCTGAAGGACGGCACCTGTGAGGAGTGGTACGGCAAGGCGACCTACTGCGACGCCAATGTCACCTTCTCGGCATCGCGATCGTTCTGAGCGCCTGGCTCAACCGAGGCTGTGTCGAGCTGGTGCTCGACACTCCCAGGGGCAAGCCTCAAGCGCGCGGCAGGGTAACGCCGCGCTGGCCCTGGTACTTGCCGCCCCGGTCCTTGTAGGACACTTCACAGGCTTCGTCGGATTCGAAGAACAGCATCTGCGCCACGCCTTCATTGGCGTAGATCTTGGCCGGCAGCGTGGTGGTGTTGGAGAATTCGAGGGTAACGTGACCTTCCCACTCCGGCTCCAGCGGAGTGACGTTGACGATGATGCCACAGCGGGCATAGGTGCTCTTGCCCAGGCAGATGGTCAATACGTTGCGCGGGATGCGGAAATATTCCACGGTGCGCGCCAGGGCGAAGGAGTTCGGCGGGATGATGCAGACGTCGCTCTTGACGTCGACGAAGCTCTTCTCGTCGAAATGCTTTGGGTCGACCGTGGCCGAATGGATGTTGGTGAACACCTTGAATTCGTCGGCGCAGCGCACATCGTAGCCGTAGCTGGACACCCCATAGGAGATCACCCGCTCGCCCTCCCCGCCACGTATCTGGCGCTCGACAAAGGGTTCGATCATCCCATGTTCCTGGGACATGCGGCGTATCCAACGGTCCGATTTGATGCTCATGGGTTTGTCCTGATCCAAGCGTTGAAAAAGAGGGTCTGCATATTACCGGGTATTGGGCGGACACTAAAGCCTTGGGGGATTGGCGGACTGGAGAGCCTATTTTTTTGTAGGAGCCCCGCCCCGGGGCGATGGGGGCTTGCCGGTTGGCAGGGCGGCTGGCTGAGACGCCGATATCGCGGCGGGGCGCCGCTCCTACCAGGGGCGGCGCGGCGACTGGGATCAATCGTCGCTGATGCTGATATCCGGCATGGCACTCTGGCCGGCGCGGGCGGCGATGCGGGCGCCGACGTGGCGGGCCATGTCCTGGTAGATCATGCTGATCTGGCATTCGGGTTCGGCGATGACCGTGGGTTTGCCGCCGTCGGCCTGCTCGCGGATCATCATCGACAATGGCATGGAGGCCAGCAGGTCGACTCCGTATTCATCCGACAACCGCCCACCGCCGCCCTCACCGAACAGATGCTCGGCATGACCGCAATTGGAGCAGATATGCACGGCCATGTTCTCCACCACGCCGAGCACCGGAATATTGACCTTGCCGAACATCTCGATGCCCTTGCGCGCATCCAGCAGGGCGATGTCCTGGGGCGTGGTGACGATGACCGCACCGGTCACCGGCACCTTCTGCGCCAGGGTCAGCTGGATATCACCCGTACCCGGCGGCATGTCGATCACCAGGTAATCCAGATCATCCCACGCGCTCTGGGTCAGCAGTTGCATCAGCGCGCCGGAAACCATGGGCCCGCGCCAGGCCATGGGCGTATTGTCATCCGCCAGGAAAGCCATGGTCATGACCTGCACGCCATGGGCCTGGGGCGGAATGAAGAACTTCTGGTCGCGCACCTGTGGCCGGGTACCGGAGGGCACGCCGAGCATCATGCCCATGCTGGGACCATAGATATCGGCATCCAGCACGCCGACCCGCGCGCCCTCGCCGGCCAGCGCCAACGCCAGGTTGACCGCGGTAGTGGATTTGCCGACGCCGCCCTTGCCGGAGGCGACGGCGATGATGTTCTTGACGTTAGCCAAGGCCGGAATGCTGCCCTGTGCGGGGGCGGCAGGCACTTCCCAGCGCACCTTGATATCCGCCGAGTCCACGCCCGGTACGTTCTCGACCGCGACCTTGAGCATCTGTCCGATGCCGTTGACGATATTGTTCGCCGCATAGCCCAGCACCAGCTCGGCACTTACCCGATTGCCATCGATCTGCAGTGACCGCAGACAACCCGAGCTCACCAGGTCGGTCTTGAGATAGGGATCCTGGTAACTGGCCAGGGCCTGTTCTACAGCGGAGCGGTCAATCGGCGTCATGGTGTATGTCCTATGGGGAAACAAGATCCCCACATGCTACTGCCTGGGACGCCGATTGACCACGCTTGAGCGCTCTCAGGGCGTTACCGACTCCGCCGCGTCGTCCGTGGCATTGTCGGCATGGTCCAGCTCGGGCTGCGTCGGCGACTCGCCCGGTGCGATGCTGTCATTGGTCTCGGTGGTCTCGACCGGCTCATCCGCCGACTCCGGTGCGCCCTCGTCCACCAGCTCGACCAGTGTTTCCAGGAGACCCTCACCCCGGTCACCGACCATGTCGACGAACACGTCGCGTACCGGCAGGCTGCGCTCGCGGAACACTGCGCGCTCTTCGGGCGTGAGATGGATGACTTCGATATCGCTGTTCTCGGTGATGATATTCAGCCGCTCGGTGTTCAACCGGGTCTGCACTTCATGGATATAGGGCACCATCTCGACGACGGTTTCCTCGATGATCTGCTCCTGCTCATCGGACAGATTGTCGTACCAGTCGGCATTGGCCATGACGGTGGCGATGAACTGGGCCTGGTTGGCGAAGATCATGTAATCCTGCACCTGGTAGAAGTCCATCTCCTGATGGGCGAATACCGGCTGGATGTTGCCATCCAGCTGCCCCAACTGCAGCCCGCTGTAGAGCTCACCGTATTCCATGGTGGTGGGGTTGGCACCATAGGCGCTGTAGGTCTCGCGCAACAGGCGGTTGTCCATGGTACGGATGGACAGCCCGGCGAAGTCCTCGGGAGTCCGGATCGGCTTGTTCGCGGTCCAGACCTGCCAGCCTTCGGGCACGATCGCCAGCGGATGCAGGTTGCGCTCGCGGAAGGAATCGACCAGATCGTCGTTCTTGCGGAAGGCTTCGTCGTTGAGAATCTGGGTATTGCGCAGCTCATCGTCGGTGAGAATGAAGTTCAGGCTGAACAACTGCGATTCGGGCACCGTACCGCCGAGAAAACCGGAGCCGAACGCCAACTGAACCGAGCCAGCCTGCACCTGGTCATAGATATCGGTCAGACCACCGAGTTGGCCATACGGAAAGATCCGTACTTCGACCTGGCCGTCAGTCTTCTCACTGACGATTTCCGCGAAACGGTTGGCGTATTCATATTGAACACTGCCTTCGATTTCCTCCAGGCCAAAACGCCAGACTTCCACCTGGCCAGTGGCCGGTTGTTCATCTTTTGCAGACTGCGCTTTCTGCTGTTCATCATCACTGCCGCAGGCCGCCAGAATCAGTGCCGCCGCCCCTATCCATCCATTTCGCCATTTCATGGAACATTCCTCATGTATTGTTCTTGGAAGCACTGAAAACACTATCACAGGCTTCGCATATGTCCATGTTTGGGCCGTGCAATTGAAAAAAAGATCCTGTATTTTGAATAAAAACAAGCGTAACGGCGTGATTATCCTTCGTCCCATAACGATAACCGCCTCATATGTCGAACCAGGAAGCACCTATGCCCAAGCCCGCACCAACGCAGGCCAACGCACCAACCCAGCCGGCGAGCCGGTTCCTGTTTGCCACAGATCGCCTGGTCGAGCAGGTGGAAAAATTCATTCTCGGTGTCAGCGTACTGTTTCTCAGCGGCCTGCTGGTGCTGCACGTACTGGCCCGGCAGCTGCTGGACAGCGGCGTCCCCGGTCAGGTGGAGCTGACCCAGTTCAGCATGGTGATCATGACCTTCGCCGGCCTCGGTTACGCCGTGCGCCGCGCCCGCCACATTGCCATGTCGGCCTTCTACGATCAGCTGCGCGGCCGTACACGCAAGGCGCTGCTGGTGTTCATCTGCCTGGTCTCCGGCGCGATGATGCTGTTTCTCGCCTGGCACGCCTGGGATTATGTCAGCAGCATCCGCGCGGTGGCTCGCACCTCATCTGCCTTGAATATCCCCATCTGGATCCCCTATCTGATCGCGCCGATCGGCTTCGTGCTCGCGGGTATCCAGTACTGGCTGACGGCGGCCCGCAATCTCACCTCCGATCGCCTGTACCGCTCCTTTACCGAACTGGAAGGCTATGACGACGTGCCGGTCGAGCTGACCGAGACAAGGATGAGTTGATGCTGATCCTGACCGCTGTCGTGACCGTGGTGTTGCTGCTGACCGGCTTCCCGATGATGCTGCCCTTGCTGGCGGCGGCACTGATGCTGCTGTTTCTGGTCCTGCAGATGGACAATGTCGGCTTGCTGATCGGCCAGATGATCAGCGGTGTGCAAACCTGGGCGCTGGCCGCCGTGCCGCTGTTCATCTTCGCCGCCGATATCATGACCCGCGGACACACCGCCAACCGGCTGCTGGATCTGGTGCAGAGCTTTGTCGGCCATCTACGCGGCGGGCTGCCGATCACCACGGCTGCCAGCTGCACGCTGTTCGGCGCGGTGTCCGGCTCCACCCAGGCGACGGTGGTGGCCATGGGCGGGCCGATGCGACCGAAGCTGCTGGAAAAGGGCTATTCGGACAAATTCAGCCTGGCGCTGATCATCAATGCCAGCGATATCGCTCTGCTGATTCCGCCCAGTATTGGCCTGATCATCTATGGCGTGGTATCGGGCGCGTCGATTGGCGACCTGTTCATCGCCGGTATCCTGCCGGGGCTGTTGCTGCTGTTGTTGTTCTCGATCTATTGCTGGATCGCCTCCATCCGCATGGGCATCGAGCCCGAGCCGAAGGCCACCTGGCTGTATCGCTGGCGAGCATTGAAAAAGGCGGCCCTGCCGTTGGGCTTTCCGCTGGTGGTGGTCGGCGGCATCTATGGCGGTATTTTCAGCCCGACCGAGGCCGCGGCTATCGCCGTGCTCTATGCGGTGGTCCTGGAGGTGGTCATTCTGCGCTCGGTCAAAGTCACCGAGCTGTGGGATATCGCGCTGTCGACCGGATTGATCACCGCTGTGGTGTTCATCCTGGTGGCAGCGGGCAATGCCTTCACCTACACCATTTCCTTTGCCGGCATCCCCCAGGCGATTCTCAATCCGATCATCGCCGATATCGGTCACAGCCAGGTGCTGGTGCTGTCGTTGATTGCCGTGTCCTTCTTCATCGGCTGCATGTTCGTCGACCCCATTGTGGTGATCCTCATCCTCACACCGCTGTTCAAGCCGGCAGTGGCTGCGGCCGGGCTGGACCCGGTGCATGTCGGTATCATCGTTACCCTGCAGGCGGCCATCGGTTCGGCCACCCCGCCCTTCGGCTGCGACATCTTCACTGCCATGGCGATCTTCCGTCGGCCCTACTTCGATGTAATCCGCGGTACGCCGCCGTTCATTGCGCTATTGATACTGGCGACCATCCTTCTGATCCTGTTCCCCTCCATTTCCCTGTGGCTACCTTCCCTGGCGAACTGACATCATTACAAATTGATACTATTGTCTGAGACAGTTCTGCCGATAAGCTAGGGAGCAGCACTTCGAGACCTCGTGTCTCAGGTGACTCACGGACGAAACACAACAATGCCCCGGAAAGGGGCACCGGGGGAATCATGCAGGCAATCTCCACACCCAACGACACCCAAACCGCTGTACGTTTTTCCCCTGCCGGCACCGTCACTGGCGTCGGCGTGGCCCTGGCGATCTGCATTCTCGGCCTGGGCGGCCTGTTGCTATGGCTGGGGGACGATCTGATCCGCGCTCTGGCGCTGGGTCTGACGGCTACCTCACTGGGC
>DXBL01000164.1 GCA_019116555.1 Candidatus Pseudomonas excrementavium | reverse complement strand
CTCCATGAATCGGGCGCTCTGTTGAGCGCGGTTGTCACGAGGGAAAGGTTTGATGCCAGCGAATACAGAAACACATCAGGCCCCAGAACTGACGCTGGATGAGTACGACCGTATCGTCGGTCGGATCTACTCCGGCGCCCTGCACACAGAGCATTTGTATGATGGGCTGGAGGAGTTGCGGCTGCTGTTTGCGGCCCGCTTCGTTTCGCTTATCCTGCATGTTTCCGAGGCCGAGGATGTGGCGCTGATGCTGGTTGCTGGCAGCCAGCAGGTGGAGGGGCGGGTCGCGCTGTTCAAGTACTTTCCCAGTGATACCCCACTGGCCAGGTTGCCGGTGGATCGGGTGTTCTGTATTGAAGACCTGATGAGCATGACCGAGTGGGAAAACAGCCGTTACTACCGCGAATACGCCCGGCCCAGTGACGTCTACCATGTCATGGGGGCAGATCTGGCTACGCAGTCGGGGATCATCGGTTTTCGTGTTGCCCGGGCGCATGGTCAACCGGCCTTTTCCGACAAGGACAAGGCCCTGTGTTCCCGGCTACTACCGCACCTGCGTTGCAGTCTGGATTTCCATGACCTGCTGGATCGCCGGGAGTCCATGGGCAATCTGTATTCCGAGGCGGTCAATCGGCTGTCGATTGCCAGCATGGTGCTGGATGAAGCGGGCAATATACTGCAACTCAATGCGGTGGCCCGCGCCCTGCTGGAGCAGGCCGACGGGCTGAAACGGGTCGGCTCGCGACTGGAGGCCAGCTATCCCAGTGATAACCGCGAACTGTACCGGTTTATCCGCTACGCGGCGGAATCCAGGGCCAACCTGGCCTCCGAGCCGGTGTCCGCCGCACTGTCCATCGCCCGGCCTTCGGGCCAGGTGGGGCTGGGCGTGGTGATAGAACCGATCCGCAATAGCGGCTGGGTCGAGGGGCGTGGTCAGCCGGTGGTCATGGTCTATGTGCGTGATGCCATGGGCGGCGTGCAGATGAGCAATGAGCTGGCCCAGCAGCTGTTCACCTTTACCCCGGCGGAAACCACCCTGGCCCTGCAATTGGCCAACGGCCTGTCGCTGGAGGAGGCCGCGGAAAAGCTCGGTATCACCCGCAATACTGGCCGCGCCCACCTGCGTTCCATTTTCGCCAAGACGGGCATCAAGCGGCAGGCCGAACTGGTCAAGGTGCTGCTCAACAGCATCGTTTCCCTCGGACTGGGGGAGATCGCCGAGCTGGAGAAGCGCCCGGTGCCGGTGATTATCCAGCCGGAGCAGCGTTTTTCGCCGGATAATCCGCCGGCGTAGCGCAGGCCCGCTACACCCCCGCGCTTGGCGGGAGCGGCAAGCCCCTGGGAGCGTCGAGCACCAGCTCGATGAGCAACACCGTGCCATCCGGCAGCCTCGCGGACGAGCTGGTGCTCGTCCCTCCCAGGATTGCGAGCGCCTGCTCGTCGACAGCCCTTTAGTCTCTATGGACGATGATTGCAAAGGGGCCGCTGGCAACAATCGTTCCCCAGGCTGACAGCGCTGCATGGCTGTTTCGGCAAACGAACAGGGGAGCAGAAGATGGGAATTCTTGATAACAGGGTGGTCATCATTACCGGTGCCGGCGGTGGACTGGGCGCGGCCCATGCGCGGGTGTTTGCCAGTGAGGGCGCCTGCGTGCTGGTCAACGACATCAACCGCGACGCGGCGCAGAAGGTGGTGGACGAGATCGTCGCCGCCGGTGGCCGTGCGGTGGTCAATACCTCGGATATCACCAACTACGCCGACAGCGAGAACGCGGTCAAGCAGGCCATCGAGACCTACGGTGATCTGCATGTGGTACTGAACAATGCCGGGGTCAACCGTGACCGCATGTTCGCCTCCATGACCGAGGCTGAATGGGACACCATCATGGCCGTGCACCTCAAGGGCCACTTCTGCATCAGCTCGCACGCCGTGCATTACTGGCGCGACCAGGCCAAGGCCGGGCACAAGGTCGATGCGCGCATCATCAACACTACCTCCGGTGCCGGCTTGCAGGGCTCCATCGGGCAGTCCAACTATGCCGCCGCCAAGGCCGGCATCGCCGCGCTGACCCTCAACCAGGCCGCCGAGCTGCGCCGCTACGGTATTACCGCCAACGCGGTAGCCCCGGCTGCACGCACCGGCATGACCACCGCGGTGGAATCCATGGCCACGCGCATGGCCAAGCCGGAGGACGGCAGCTTCGATTACTGGGCTCCGGAGAATGTCAGCTCGCTGCTGGCCTGGCTGGCCAGTGCCGAGGCGGCCGGTATCAGCGGTCGGGTATTCGAATCCGAAGGTGGGAAGATCTCCATCGCCGATGGTTGGCGCACCACCCAGGGTGTGGACAAGGGTGCCCGCTGGCTGCCGGCGGAAGTCGGTGAGGCCATGCAGGCACTGCTGGCCGCCGAGGTGCCGGCGCAGCCGGTCTACGGCGCCTGACTCGGAGCAAGCACCATGGACTTTCGTTTCACCGAAGAGCAGCAGATGATCCGCGATACCGCGCAGGCCTTTCTGCAGGATGTGTCCAGCTCGGCAGCGGTACGCCAGGCCATGGTCAGCGAGCTGGGTTACGACCCCGAGCTGTGGCAGCGCATCTGCCAGGAACTGTGCTTCCAGGCCATCACCGTACCCGAGCAGTACGGCGGCATGGGCCTGGGTTATGTCGAACTCTGCGCGGTGCTGGAGCAGATGGGCCGGGTGCTGTTGTGCTCGCCGTTCTTCGGCACCGTGTGTCTGGGCATCAGCAGTCTGCTGGTGGCCGGGACTGAGGAGCACAAGCAGCAATACCTGCCTGCGATTGTCGATGGCAGCCTGACTGCCACCGTCGGCTGGACTGGTCCGCAGGCCGCCCGCCATGGTGGTCAGTGGGACTGCAACGCGGTCAGTGCCACCTGGCAGCGCACCGCCGATGGTTATGAACTGAACGGTGAGCTGCGCTATGTCATCGACGGCCACAGCGCCGATCTGCTGATCATCGCTGCCCGCGAGCCGGACAGCAGCGGCAGCCAGGGCATCGCCCTGTTTGCCGTACCAGCGGATACCGCAGGTATACAGCGCCAATGGCTGCCGAGCATGGATCAGACCCGTCGCCAGGCGGCCGTGCAACTGAACACCGTTCAGCTGCCGGCCAGTGCCCTGATGGGTGAGGCCGGGCAAGGCGGCGCGGTGCTGCTGCAACTGATCGACCTGGCCAAGGTGGCGCTGGCCGCCGAGCAGATGGGCGCGGCCCAGCAGGTGCTGGACATGAGCGTGGCCTATATGCAGGAACGGGTGCAGTTCGGCCGACCCATCGCCAGCTTCCAGGCGCTCAAGCACAAGGCGGCGGACATGCAGTTGAAATGCGAAGTATCCCGCTCGGCGGTGTACTACGCCGCCTGCATCGCCCAGGAAGCCGTTGACCCGCAGGGCGATGCCGAGTTGGCCAGTGAGCTGACGGAAGCCGCGGCCATGGCCAAGGGGTACTGCTCGGACACCCTGTTCTTCAATGCTGGCAGCGCCATTCAGCTGCATGGCGGCGTGGGTTTTACCTGGGAATACGACGTACACCTGTATTTCAAGCGGGCCAAGGCCAGCGAACTCTACCTGGGTAACGGCGATGCGCAGCGCGAGCTGATTGCCGGCCTGCTGCTGGACTGAGGATACCACCATGAAACTGACATTCAGCGCCGCCGACGAGGCCTTCCGCGAAGAAATCGCCGGTTGGCTGCGCGACAACCTCACCGGCGAGTTCGCCCAACTGAAATTCCGCGGCGGCCCGGGTGACGAGCACATGTTTCCCGAGGAGCGCAAACGCTGGGAACAGCATCTGGCCGCCGGCGGCTGGACCGGCGTGGGCTGGCCGAAGGAGGTCGGTGGACGCGGTGCCTCCATCGAGCAGCAGGTAATCTTCTTCGAGGAATACGCCCGCGCCGGTGGCCCCGGTCGGGTCGGCCATATCGGTGAAGGGCTGGCTGGGCCAACGCTGATCGCCTTCGGCAGCGAGGAGCAGAAACAGCGTTACCTGCCGGGTATTCTTGCTGGTACCGAACTCTGGTGCCAAGGTTATTCCGAGCCGGGAGCCGGCTCCGACCTGGCCAACGTGCGCACCCGCGCCCGACTGGATGCGACCACCGGCCAGTGGCTGATCAGCGGTCAGAAGGTCTGGACCTCGCTGGCCCACGAGTCGGACTGGTGCTTCGTGGTCGCCCGTACCGATCCAGATTCTCAGGCCCACCGCGGGTTGGGCTTCTTCCTGGTGTCCATGCACCAGCCGGGAATCACCGTACGCCCGATCGAACAACTGACCGGCACCTCGGAGTTCAACGAGGTGTTCTTCGACGACGCGGTAGCCGCGGATATCGTCGGTGAACCGGGCGATGGCTGGAAGGTCGCCATGGGCCTGCTCGGCTTTGAGCGCGGGGTATCTACCCTCGGTCAGCAGATGCAGTTCCAGAATGAGCTGGACGAGATCATCCGTATCGCCAAGGACAATGGTGCGGCCCAGGTGCCCGCTATCCGTCAACGCATCGCCGAGGCTCATA
>DXBL01000163.1 GCA_019116555.1 Candidatus Pseudomonas excrementavium | reverse complement strand
TCCACGGTGCCGGCGTTCTCGTAGCCGACCGCCTGGGCGGCGCGCACTGCCAGATCGCCGATATAGGCGCGCTGCTCGGGCGTCAGCTGCGGACTGGGGGCGATCTCGATCAGTTTCTGGTTTCGACGCTGGATCGAGCAGTCCCGCTCGAACAGGTGCACGGTGTTGCCGAAACTGTCAGCCAGCACCTGGGCTTCGATGTGCTTGGGATTGACGATGCACTTTTCCAGGAACACGTCGGCGCTGCCGAAGGCCTTGGTCGCTTCGGAAATCACCCGCGGCCAGGCCTGCTCCAGTTCTTCCTTGCTGTTGCAACGGCGAATGCCGCGACCACCGCCACCGGAGGTCGCCTTGAGCATCACCGGATAACCGACCCGGTCCGCCTCGCTCAGCGCTTCCTGCAGATCCTTGAGATTACCCTCGGTGCCCGGGGTCACCGGCACGCCGGCGGCGATCATGCTGCGCCGGGCTTCGGTCTTGTCGCCCATGCGTGCGATCACCTCGGCGGAGGGGCCGATGAACTTGATCCCACGCTCGCTGCAGATGCGTGCCAGGTCGGCGTTTTCCGACAGGAAGCCGTAACCGGGGTGCAGCGCATCGCAGCCGGTCTCGACCGCCAGGTTGACCAGCTGGCGCGCATTCAGGTAACCGGCCAGCGGATCGCTGCCGACGTTATAAGACTCATCGGCGCGTTTGACATGCAGCGCATAGCGGTCCGCATCCGAATGGATGGCCACCGAGCGAATGCCCATTTCCGCGCAGGCGCGGACAATGCGGACAGCGATTTCGCCACGGTTGGCAATCAGGATTTTCTTGATCACAGCCCTTTCCTCTGTTGGGTGATCGGGAGTTCAGCCAACATACAACCGCAGCATGAATGATTAAAAATGAATATTTGTTGGATTTGTCATAAGTAATTACTAATATATAGCTCATTCACCATCAGTGAGGTGCCCGATGCGCAAGGAATTGCAGCGCATGACATTGCGCCAGCTCCAGGTCTTCCGCAGTCTGTGTGGCACGCTGTCCTATAGTCGCACTGCCGAGGAAATGGCCCTGACCCAACCGGCGGTGAGCCTGCAGATGCGCCAGCTGGAAGAGCTGGTGGGCCAGCCGCTGTTCGAATACGTCGGCCGCAAACTCTATCTGACCGACGCCGCTACCAGCCTGCTGGCCGCCAGCGGGGATATCTTCAACCGGTTGGAAATCCTCGACATGCAGCTGTCCGCGCTGCAGGGCACCCTGCATGGCGAGCTGCGCCTGGCCGTCGCCAGCAGCATCCAGTATCTGACGCCCCATCTGCTGGCTGCCTTTCGCCAACGTCACCCCGAGGTGAGCTTCCGCCTGGAGGTCAGCACCCGGGCGGAGGTGATCCGCCGGCTGCGCGACAATCTCGATGATGTGGTGCTGATGGGGATGGTGCCGGCGGACCGGGCACTGGATTTCTTTCCGTTCCTCAACAACCCGGTGATTGCCGTGGCGGCGCCAGACCATCCTCTGGTCGGCCGCCAGAAACTCAGTCTGGCCGAACTGGAATCGCAGATGGTGCTGTTGCGGGAGGTCGGTTCCGGCGTGCGCAAGGCCTGTGACGAATTCTTCCAGCAGAAGCGGGTGCATCTGCAGCAGGTGATGCAGATGGGCTCGGGCGAGACCGTGGTGCAATCGGCAATCGCCGGGCTGGGAATAGGCCTGGTCTCGGCCCACAGTGCCGCGCCCTGGTTACGCAATGGCCAGTTGGCGCGTCTGGATTTTACCGACCTGCCGCTGTTTCGCAGCTGGTGCGCGGTGCATGCCCGGGGCAAGCGGCTGAGCCCGGTAGCCGAAGCGTTCCTGGCGTTTTTACGGGAGGAACGGGCCTTGATCAAACAGCTGGCGGAGCCCTTTGGCTGATCGACCAGCGGTGGAAGCCGAAGGCTGACAGTATCGAGGCGGCATGCTTGAATGATTCAAAGCCTGTCCAGCACTGGCGAAATAACCAATAATGACGCGCCTTGGCTGGACACTGCTGTCCCGCTGAGGCTCTGCCACTTCAAACACATATAGGAAACACGATAATGGGTCTGGTCCTGATTCTGATCGCACTGATTGTCTTTATCGTCCTGGCGACAACGCGATTCAAACTGCATCCTTTCCTGGCCCTGCTCGGTGCCGCGCTGCTGGCCGGCTTCGCCTACCAGTTGCCGACCCTGGAGATTGCTGGACACATCACCCGCGGCTTCGGCGGCATCCTCGGTTACATCGGTATCGTCATCGTGTTCGGCACCATTATCGGAGTCATTCTCGAGCGCAGTGGCGCAGCCATCACCATGGCGGAAACGGTGATTCGCTTGCTGGGTGAACGCTTCCCGACGCTGACGGTATCGATCATCGGCTATCTGGTGTCGATTCCGGTGTTCTGTGACTCCGGCTACGTCATCCTCAACTCGTTGAAAAATGCCCTTGCGGCGCGGATGAAGGTGTCAGTCGTGGCCATGAGTGTGGCCCTGGCTACCGGCCTGTATGCCACCCACACCTTCGTACCGCCAACCCCGGGGCCGATTGCTGCAGCCGGTAACCTGGGTCTGGAATCCAGCCTTGGGCTGGTGATCCTGGTCGGTCTGGTGGTGGCGTTCGTCACCGCCATGGCCGGCATGCTGTGGGCCAACCGTTTCATCGGTAAGGACATCGAGCTGGAAGATGATGGCGCACCCATCATGGACAGCAATGACTACCAGGCGATGCGTGACAGCTACGGTCAACTGCCGAGCCCAGCCAAGGCCTTTGCGCCTATCTTCGTGCCGATTGCCTTGATCTGCCTGGGTACGGTGGGCAACTTGCCGGCTCGCCCAGTAGGCGAGGGCGCGCTGTATACCTTGGTTACCTTCCTTGGTCAGCCGATTTTCGCTCTGGCGATTGGTCTGGCGCTGGCCTGTACCTTGCTCAAGTCGGAGAACAAGCGGCAGGAGCTGCATGACCGAGTTACCGAGGGGTTGGTGGCTGCGGCTCCGATCCTGCTGATCACGGGTGCCGGTGGCGCCTTCGGTACCATGCTCAGCGCCACACCGCTGGGTGACTATCTGGGCCAGACCTTGTCTTCCCTGG
>DXBL01000162.1 GCA_019116555.1 Candidatus Pseudomonas excrementavium | reverse complement strand
TTCACGCGGGTCACCAAGGCCATCGCCGATGGCGAGTTCTTCGATAACGAGGTGATCTGCCAGGCGGTCGACCAGGCGGTGCAGGCCGGACGCGCCGTGCACATCATGGGCCTGCTGTCGCCGGGCGGTGTGCACAGCCACGAGGACCAGCTGGTGGCGATGGTCGAGCTGGCGGCCCGCCGTGGTGCCGAGCAGATCCAGGTGCATGCCTTCCTCGACGGCCGCGACACGCCACCGAAGAGTGCTGCGCCCTCGCTGGCGTTGCTCGAACAGGCCTACCAGCGCCTGGGCAAGGGCCGTACCGCCAGCCTGATCGGCCGCTACTTCGCCATGGACCGCGACAACCGTTGGGAACGGGTCGAGGCCGCCTATAACCTGATTACCGAAGGCCAGGGCGAATTCCGTGCCGCCACCGCCGAAGCCGCTCTGGAGGCTGCCTACCAGCGTGGTGAGAGCGACGAGTTCGTCAAGGCCACCGTCATCGGTGAGCCGGTGCGGGTGGAAGATGGCGATGCGGTGATCTTCATGAACTTCCGCGCCGACCGCGCCCGTGAACTGACCCGCGCCTTCGTCCAGCCGGACTTCGCTGGCTTCGCCCGCCAGCGGGTGCTGAACATGGCCGGCTACGTCATGCTCACCCAGTACGCAGCGGACATTCCGGCGCCTTGCGCTTTCCCGCCCTCTGCGTTGACCAACGTGCTGGGTGAGTATCTGGCCAGCCAGGGCAAGACCCAGCTGCGCATTGCCGAGACCGAGAAATACGCCCACGTCACCTTCTTCTTCTCCGGTGGCCGTGAAGAGCCGTTCGAGGGTGAAGAGCGTGTCCTGATTCCGTCGCCCAAGGTGGCTACCTATGACCTGCAGCCGGAGATGAGCGCGCCGGAAGTCACCGATCGCATCGTCGAGGCGATCGAGCAGCAGCGCTATGATGCCATCATCGTCAACTATGCCAACGGCGACATGGTCGGCCATACCGGTGTATTCGAGGCGGCGGTCAAGGCGGTCGAATGCCTGGACCACTGCATTGGTCGTATCGAAGCGGCACTGGCCAAGGTCGGTGGCGAGGCGCTGATCACCGCTGACCACGGCAACGTCGAACAGATGGCCGACGCCAGCACTGGGCAGGCCCACACTGCCCACACCTGCGAGCCGGTGCCCTTCGTCTATGTCGGGCCGCGCCACGTCAGCCTGCGTGACGGCGGTATTCTCTCCGATGTGGCGCCCACGGTGCTGACCCTGCTGGGGCTCCCGCAGCCGGCGGAGATGACCGGCCGCTCCATCGTCAGCCTGCACGACTGAGCATCGCCATGGGCATGCGGTCATGGGCGGGAGTGTTGCTGTGCCTGATGCTGCTGCCGGCATTGCCTGCCGCGGCGCAGCCGGCGGATGCAGAAAAGGCCCGGGCCGAGCTGAAGCAGACCGAGCAGGAAATTGCCCGGCTGAAGAAGCTGCTCGGCTCGATCAGGCAGGAAGCCTCCGGTCTGGAAAAGGAGCTGCAGGACAGCGAGAGCGAAATCGGTCGGCTGCGCCGGGAAAGCGGCGAGCTGGAACAGCAGATTCGCGAAGGTGAAAGCCGCCTGCAGGATCTGCGACAGCAGGCCGAGGCGCTGCAGGTGGCACTGGAGGCCCAGCAGGACCAGATCGCCCGCCAGGTTCGTGCGGCCTATATGGCGGGGCGGCAGGATTATCTGAAGATGGTGCTCAACCAGGATGATCCTTCGCGGGTCGCCCGCATGCTGCGTTATTACGGCTATGTCAGCCGCGCGCGGGTGGACGAGATCGAACGTTACAGTGACACCATCGAGCAGATCCGCGAAGCCAGTGCGCAGATTGTCAGCCAGCAGACTGCCCTGCAACAGGACCGGCAGGCCCTGGCGTCGCGCCAGAGCGAGCTGGAAGCCGAGCGCGAAAAGCGTGGCCGGGTGCTCGCCGGGCTGCGTGAGCGCAGCCAGTCGCAGCAGCAGCAGATCAGTCGGCGCGAGAGCGAGCGGGCCGAGCTGGCAGCGCTGATCAAGAAACTCGATGAGGCCATCACCAGCATCCCGGCCCCGGCCGGCAGCCTGCCCTTCGCCCAGGCCAAGGGCAAATTGCCGTTGCCGGTCAGCGGCCCCATCCGGGCCCGCTTCGGCAGCCAGCGGGGCGCTGACTCCCGGCTCAAGTGGGATGGTCTGCTGATCGGCGCCCGGGAGGGCGCGCAGGTGCATGCGGTGCATGGCGGCCGGGTGGTTTTCGCCGACTGGCTGCGTGGCTCCGGCCTGCTGTTGATTCTCGACCATGGTAACGGGTATCTGAGTCTGTACGGCCACAACCAGAGCCTGCTGCGCGACGTCGGCAGCTGGGTGCAGCCGGGCGAGGCCATCGCTACCGTCGGCAACAGCGGTGGGCAGGGCGAGGCCGCGCTGTATTTTTCCATTCGTCATCGCGGACAGGCTCTGGATCCGGCTGCCTGGTGTATGCTTTCCAGTTGAGAACGCTTTGAAAAATCCCCTCGGCTCGGCCATGCTGCAGTGTCTCGCTGCGCTTTCCGGGGTAGTGGGGTTCGCTGAGTGACTTCGTGCGGCCGGAAGTCATCAGTTAAATTCCGGCCTGGCCGGAATCATTCACGGATCCAACGTCTTGACTTGGAGAATTCGATGACCGCTGTGCAGAAAATGTCCATCGCCTGTGTGAGCCTCATGCTTGGCTTGATACCGGTACAGGCCCAGGACAGGGAAGCTGCGGCCCCGCTTCCGCTCAATGAACTGCGCACCTTCACCGAGGTGCTGGAACGAATTCGTACCTCCTATGTCGAGCCGGTGGACGATGCCACCCTGCTGGAGAATGCCATCCGTGGCATGCTCGAAGGGCTGGACCCGCACTCGGCCTATCTCGAGCCCGAAGCCTTCCAGGGCCTGCAGGACACCACCAGCGGTCAGTTCGGCGGGCTGGGTATCGAGGTGGGGCAGGAAGATGGCTTCATCAAGGTCATCTCGCCGATCGACGACACCCCGGCCTCCCGTGCCGGCATCGAGCCGGGCGATCTGATCGTCAAGATCGATGATCATCCGGTCAAGGGCATGAGCCTGGTGGACGCGGTCGACCGGATGCGCGGACCGGCTGGCTCGAAGATCACCCTGACGTTGGTGCGTGGCGCCGGTCGGCCCTTCGATGTGCAGCTGGAGCGCGCGGTGATCAAGGTCAAGAGCTTGCGTACCGAAATGCTCGACCCAGGCTATGCCTACCTGCGTATTACCCAGTTCCAGAACAATACCGGCGAGGAAATCCGCCGCAGTCTGAAGGACCTGACCGACCAGGGTGAGCTCAAGGGTATCGTGATGGACCTGCGCAACAATCCCGGTGGCGTGCTGCAGTCTGCCGTGGAGGTGGCTGATGCCTTCCTCACCGAGGGACTGATCGTCTACACCGAAGGCCGGCTGCCCAACACCGAGATGCGCTTCAACGCCTCTCCGGCCAACCCGGGCAAGGATACCCCCATGGTGGTGTTGATCAACGGCGGCTCGGCCTCGGCCTCGGAGATCGTCGCCGGCGCCCTGCAGGACCGTGGCCGGGCGGTGATCATGGGCACCGACAGCTTCGGCAAGGGCTCGGTGCAGACGGTGCTGCCGCTGAACAACGACCGCGCGCTGAAGCTGACCACGGCGCTCTATTACACGCCCAACGGCCGTTCCATCCAGGCCCAGGGCATCGTGCCGGACATCCGTGTGGAGCGGGCGCAACTGACCCGCAACGATGAGGAGGCCAGTTACCGCGAGGCGGATCTGCTCGGCCACCTGAACAACATCAATGGCGAGGAAACCCCGACTCTGCGCACGCCGCCCACCGACGCGACCGCCGAGCGTGACGCGGACTATCAGTTGAATCAGGCCTTGAACCTGCTCAAGGGGCTGAATATCACCCGCCGTCGATGATGTTCTTGTCCGTCCGGTGGCCGGCTGCCCGTTTTTTGCTGGTTGGCTGGCTGGGGCTGATGTTGGCTGCCTGTGGCGATTCGGACGCGCCGGAAGTGCCCGCCTCCACCGAATCGCCGGTGGCGGAGGTTGCTGGGCCGAGCGCCGCTATCGCCCAGCATGACGATGCCTATTACGATGAGCTGCGGGCGCACTGGTTTGCATTGGAGCATGCCGAGAAGGCTGTTGCAGAGCGCTCCGATCCCCTCGATATTGATCTTGAAGAAGCGCCGTTGCCAGCGGAGTCAGAGCCGACCCCGCAACTGTCGCTTCCGGCGCCGTTGGTCGACACGGCAGCCGCTCCGGCCATCGGTATCATCATCGATGACCTGGGCCACAGCCTGAGCCGCGGGCGGCGCATCATCGCGCTGCCCGAGCCCGTCACCCTGGCAATCCTGCCCCACACCCAGGCGGCCAAGGCCCTGGCCAGTGAGGCCGCTATCGCCGGCAAGACGGTGATTCTGCACCAGCCCATGGAAAACGGCGCGGCGCTGGCGATCGGGCCGGGTGGTCTGTATGTCGGCATGGAGCGAGCCGAGTTGGAGCAGACCCTGCAGACCAACCTCAACAGCTTCGTGCCCATCCAGGGGCTCAACAACCATATGGGCAGCCGCCTGACCAGTGATCGCCAGGCCATGGATTGGGTCATGCAGGTGCTGGATGAACGCGGCCTGTTCTTTATCGACAGCCGCACCTCCGCCGCAACCCAGGCTGCTTTCGCCGCCGAGGCGGCGGGCGTGCGGCACCTGTCGCGGGATGTGTTTCTCGACAATGAACGCACTTTCGAGGCCATCGACGCTGCCTTCCGGCGCGCCCTGACGCTGGCCCGCAAGCAGGGCACGGCGCTGGTGATCGGTCACCCCTATCCGCAGACGCTGGAATATCTGGAGCAGAGGCTGCCTGATCTGCAGCGTGAGGAAGGAGTGAAGGTGGTCAGTCTGGAGGCGCTACTGGCGCGCAAGTACCGGCACTGATCTCGCGGTCGACAGCTGGGCGCCGAACTGTGGGAGCGGGCTCGCCCGCGAAGGGCCTGGCAGAAGGGCTTCGCGGCCAAGGCCGCTCCCACAAGAGCAGCCGCGGCTGCGGATTACAACCGCATCTCGATGCCGCGCTCGGCCATGTAGGCCTTGGCTTCGCCGATGGTGAATTCGCCGAAGTGGAAGATGCTGGCAGCCAGCACCGCATCGGCGCCGCCGAGTAGCACGCCATCGGCCAGGTGCTGCAGATTGCCGACGCCGCCGGAGGCGATGACCGGTACACCTACCGCATCACTGATGGCGCGGGTCACGCCCAGGTCGTAGCCGCTCTTCACACCGTCCTGATCCATGCTGGTCAGCAGGATCTCACCAGCGCCCAGGGCTTCCATCTTCTTCGCCCATTCCACCGCGTCCAGCCCGG
>DXBL01000161.1 GCA_019116555.1 Candidatus Pseudomonas excrementavium | reverse complement strand
TATCCGACTGTGCGCCGTGAGGTCACGCTGACACCGGGCGGCAGCCGTTTCGACTTTCTGCTCGAGGGCGCCGCCGGCAATTGCGTGCTAGAGGTCAAGAGCGTGACCCTGGCGTTGGGTGCCGGAGTAGGGGCATTCCCCGATGCGGTCAGCCTGCGTGGCCAGAAGCATCTGCGGGAACTGACGCAGCTGGCGCAAGCGGGGCAGCGCGCCTGTCTGTTGTTCTGCGTCATGCACAGCGGCATTCGTTGTGTGCAACCTGCCGATCACATCGATCCGGTGTACGGACAGCTGTTGCGCGAAGCCGTGGCGGCCGGGGTAATGGTACTGGCGTGGTCGATAATACCGACGCCCCAGGGGCTGGAGGTGGCGGGGCAGCTGCCGGTGCTGCTTCAGGGCGACTCGAGCAGCCAGACCTGACCATCTTCAACGCGGCAGGCCATCGCTAACAGGCGGTCGCCGCTGCAGGGGCCAGCCACGCAGTCGCCGGATTCGGGCAGGAACAGGGCGCCATGGCTGGCACACTGGATCAGGCGGCCGGAGCTGTCGAGGAACTGGTCAGGTACCCATTCCAGGGGAATGCCCCGGTGGGGGCAACGGTTGAGATAGACGAAGACCCGCTGACCCTGGCGCACCGCAAAGACGGGCCGGCCCTGCACCACGAACCCCTTGCTGCCCGGGTCGGCGAGGTCATCCAGCCGGCATAGGGCAACAGACGGGTGGTCGATGGACTGGTGCGGCATGGGATCTCCAGGTGCGTGCGGATGTCGCGGCTATACCGCTCCGGGCGGCTGCAAGGCAGTGCCGTTTTTCAGCATATCGATGGCTGTGGCGGCCAGCTGGTCCGCGCGCTCGAGCAGGGAAAAATCCTCGGGCCGCAGCAGCCACAGATCAAGCATGCCGGCGACAAAAGCATGCAGGCAGCGGGCGGCGATGAGCACATCCAGTTGCGGCGGCAACTGTCCCTTGGCAATGGCATTGCGCAGCGCGCTTTCCAGCTTCAGGTCCGATTGCAGTCGCAACTGGCGCATATGTTCACGCAGATCGCACATTTGGTCGGTATATTCACATTTATGGAATATGATCTCGTTGATGCGTCGCGTGGAGGGATCACGCTCGGCCTGGCGGAACACTTCCGCCACCATGGTCTGCAGGCGCCCCAGCGGATCGGGTTCGTCATCGGCCCGACTGGCCTCCTCGAGATGCTGAATGGGCATCTTGGCGCGCACCAACAATGCGTCAAGCACTTCGCCCTTGTTCTCGAAGTGCCAGTAGATAGCTCCGCGGGTCACCCCGGCGGTCTTGGCTATTTCGGCCAGAGAGGTGTGTGAGACACCTTTTCGGAAAAAGCACAGTTCTGCCGCATCGATGATCTGCGTACGAGTTTCCTGGGCTTCCTGCTTGGTGCGTCTGGCCATTTAGCCCTCTGAATAACTGGAAAGATGCTTGACAAGGGAGGTCCGCTGATGCGCAAAGGAGCCAAGCGCGAAGATGTTAGCCAATGTGAAAACAACTTACAAACATTCGTGGATGTAAGTATTATTGTGCGTTATCCAAATGAGTCGGTTTCTTGTTCAGTCATCGTCTTTTCAATTGATCCCATTGTTCCTTAGAGGTGCCCCGCCCATGCCTGTCAAGTCAGTTCGCGCTGCCCTGATCCCCCTGTTCACGGTAACGGCGCTGCTCAGTGCCTGCGGTGACTCGGCTGAACCCACCGCACAGGCGCCCCAGGTTCCCCAGGTGGGGGTGGTCACCATCAGTGCGCAGGACTTCCTGCTGACCACCGAGCTGCCGGGGCGCACCAAGGCCTTCCGGGTGGCGGAAGTGCGGCCGCAGGTCAATGGCATCATCCAGAAGCGCCTGTTCGAAGAAGGCTCCGAGGTCAAGGCTGGCGAGCAGCTGTACCAGATCGATGCGTCGGTCTACGAGGCTGCCTTGAAGAGCGCCGAGGCCACGCGGTTATCCGCCGGCACCCTGGCCGACCGCTACGAGATTCTGGTCAAGGACCGCGCCGTCAGCCAGCAGGCCTACGACGAGGCGCGGGCAGCTCGCCTGCAGGCGGAGGCGGCACTGGAGCGGGCCAAGATCGATTTGCGCTACACCCGCGTGTCAGCCCCCATTTCCGGGCGTATCGGCCGTTCCGCGGTGACCGAGGGCGCGCTGGTCAGCAATGGTCAGGCACAGGCGCTGGCGACCATTCAGCAACTGGATCCGATCTATATCGATGTAACCCAGCCATCGCGTGATCTGCTGGCGCTGCGTCGGGATCTGGATGCCGGTCGCCTGCAGCGCGCCGGCGACAACGCTGCCAAGGTCACCCTGCAGCTGGAAGATGGTTCCGAATACGAGCATGAAGGCCGCCTGGAGTTCTCCGAAGTGTCGGTGGATTCGAGCACTGGTTCGGTGACCCTGCGGGCGGTATTCCCCAACCCCGATCGTATCCTGCTGCCCGGCATGTTCGTCCACGCGCAACTGGTCGCCGGCTCGCGCAGCGACGCCATCCTGGCACCGCAGCAAGGCGTGACCCGCAACCCGCGGGGGCAAGCGGTGGCGATGCTGGTCACCGACGATAACAAGGTCGAGCAGCGCATCATCCAGACCGAGCGTACGGTCGGCAACCGCTGGCTGGTCAGCGACGGACTGAATGTGGGTGATCGACTGATCACCGAAGGTCTGCACATGGTGCAGCCAGGCATGCAGGTGGAGCCAGTACCTGCGGCCAACGTCGATAATGCCGGTGCGGCCAATACTGCCGAACAGGAAGGATAAGCCCCCATGCCACACTATTTCATCGACCGCCCGATCTTTGCCTGGGTGCTGGCCATCCTGGTGATGTTGATGGGCGGGCTGGCCATCCTCGGCCTGCCGGTCAACCAGTACCCCAGCATCGCGCCACCGGCCATCAACATCGCGGTCAACTATCCCGGTGCCTCGGCCCAGACCGTGCAGGATACCGTCGCCCAGGTCATCGAACAGCAGATGAACGGGATCGACGGCCTGCGCTACATGAAGTCCGAAAGCGGCTCCGACGGCAGTATGCGCATCACCGTTACCTTCGACCAGGGCGTCGATCCGGATATTGCCCAGGTGCAGGTGCAGAACAAGCTGCAGCTCGCCACGCCGATGCTGCCGCAGGAAGTGCAGCAGCAGGGTATCCGGGTGACCAAGGCTTCCTCCAACTTCCTGATGGTCGTCGGCCTGATCTCGGCTGACAACAGCATGAACAACGAGGACCTGTCCGACTTCATCATTTCCACCATCCAGGACCCGATTTCCCGGACCAGCGGGGTGGGTGACTTCCAGGTATTCGGTTCGGCCTACTCCATGCGGATCTGGCTGGATCCGGCCAAGCTGAACAAGTTCCAGCTCACGCCGATCGACGTGCGCAACGCCATCGCCGCGCAGAACGTCCAGGTCTCCGGCGGCCAGCTGGGTGGTGCACCTGCCGTACCCGGCCAGCAGCTCAATGCGACCATCATCGGCAAGACCCGTTTCGAGACGCCTGAACAGTTCCGCGACATTCTGATGAAGGTGGATAACGACGGCTCGCAGGTGCGCCTGGGTGACGTGGCGCGGGTCGAGCTGGGCGCGCAGAACTCGGCCTTCCGCGCGTTGTACAACGGCCAGCCGGCGACCGGTATGGCGATCCAGCTGGCCACCGGCGCCAACGCGCTGGAAACCACTGATGCGGTCAAGCAGACCATTGCCGACCTGCAACCCTATTTCCCGCAGGGCGTGGAAGTGGTGTACCCGTTCGAGACCGCTCCGGTGGTGTCCGAGTCCATCACCGGTGTAGTGCACACCCTGATGGAAGCCATCGTGCTGGTCTTCCTGGTGATGTACCTGTTCCTGCAGAACTTCCGCGCCACGCTGATTCCGACCCTGGCGGTGCCGGTGGTACTGCTGGGCACCTTCGGCGTGCTCTCGGCGTTCGGTTTCAGTATCAATATCCTGACCATGTTCGCCATGGTGCTGGCCATCGGTCTGCTGGTGGATGACGCGATCGTGGTGGTGGAGAACGTCGAGCGGGTGATGGCCGAGGATGGCCTGTCACCGGTGGAGGCGACCCGCAAATCCATGGATCAGATCCAGGGCGCGTTGATCGGTATCGGCCTGGTGCTATCGGCGGTATTCGTGCCGATGGCCTTCTTCGGAGGCTCCACCGGGGTGATCTATCGCCAGTTCGCCATCACCATCGCCTCGGCCATGACCCTGTCGGTACTGGTGGCGCTGATCTTCACCCCGGCCCTGTGTGCCACCATCCTCAAGCCGATCCCCAAGGGCCACAGCCACGAGAAGCGGGGCTTCTTCGGCTGGTTCAACCGTACCTTCGAGCGTGGCGTCAACCGCTACGAAAAAGGCGTGGCCGCGGTACTCAAGCGCAAGGCGCCATATCTGCTGCTGTACGTGGTGATCGTCGGTGCGATGGTCATGCTGTTCGGCAAGCTGCCGAGCTCATTCCTGCCGGATGAGGACCAGGGGGTGATGTTCGTTCAGGTGCTGGGGCCGGCCGGTTCGACCATGGAGCGTACCCAGAAGACGGTGGACGGCATGCGCGAGAAGCTGCTTACCGAGGAGGGCGATATCGTCCAGTCGGTATTCACGGTGACCGGTTTCAGTTTCGCTGGTCGCGGCCAGAATGCGGCGATTGCCTTCGTCGGCCTCAAGCCATGGGAAGAGCGGGGTGAAGACGGCATGAGCGTGTTTGACCTGGTGGAGCGGACCGAAGAGCACTTCGCCGGTTTCCGCGACGCGGCGGTCATGGCCTTTGCCCCGCCGGCGGTCATGGCGCTGGGTAACGCCACCGGTTTCAACTTCTTTCTGCAGGACAATGCGGGCGTGGGGCATGAAACGCTGATGCAGGCGCGCAACCAGTTGCTGGGCATGGCGGCACAGAGCGATATCCTGACCGCAGTGCGGCCCAACGGCCTGAATGACGAGCCGCAATACCAGCTGATCATCGATGACGAGAAGGCCCAGGTGCTGGGTGTCTCGCTGAGCGATGTCAACAGCACCCAATCGATCGCCTGGGGCTCGAGCTACGTCAACGACTTCATCGACCGGGGCCGGGTCAAGCGGGTCTACCTGCAGGCGGAAGCCGAGGCGCGGATGAATCCCGAGGACATGGACAAGTGGTTCGTGCGCAACAACCAGGGCGAGATGGTGCCGTTCAGTGCCTTCGCCACCGGCGAGTGGGTCTACGGTCCGCCGAAGCTGGCCCGCTACAACGGTGTCCTGGCCATGGAAATCCAGGGCGAGGCCGCGCCGGGCTACAGTACCGGGGATGCCATGGCGGAAATCGAACGCCTGGCCCAGCAGCTGCCCGCCGGTATCGGCGTGGACTGGACCGGCCTGTCCTATGAGGAGCGCCTGTCCGGCGACCAGGCGCCGGCGCTGTACGCGCTGTCGCTGCTGGTGGTGTTCCTGTGTCTGGCAGCGCTGTATGAAAGCTGGTCGATTCCCTTTGCGGTGATGCTGGTGGTACCGCTGGGGGTTATCGGTGCGCTGCTGGCGACCATGGGGCGCGGACTGTCCAATGACGTGTTCTTCCAGGTCGGTCTGTTGACGACCATCGGCCTGACGGCGAAGAACGCGATTCTGATCGTGGAGTTCGCCAAGGACCTCCACGAGGAGGGCATGTCCCGGGTCGATGCTGCAATCCAGGCCTGTCGCATGCGTCTGCGTCCGATCATCATGACCTCGCTGGCGTTCACTCTGGGTGTGGTCCCGCTGGCGATCGCCAGTGGCGCCGGCGCCGGCAGTTCCCACGCCATCGGCACCGGGGTGATCGGCGGCATGCTCACGGCGACCGTGTTGGTAATTTTCTGGGTACCGCTATTCTACGTGCTGGTGTCTTCGCTGTTCTCGCGCAAGGTCAGCTACGACAATAAGGAGGAAGCACAGTGAAACGTTCATTGATGTGTCTGGCTGTGCTGGGAGTCCTGAGCGGTTGCTCAATGATTCCCGAATATGAGCGCCCGGCGTCGCCAGTGGCCGATGTCTGGCCGACGGGCGAAGCCTACGGCCCGCTGAACTCGGAGACCCAGGCGATGGAGCTGGGCTGGCGGGATTTCTTCCGCGACCCGGCACTGCAACGCCTGATCGATATTGCCCTGGAAAACAACCGTGACCTGCGCATCGCCGCGTTGAACGTGGAGGCCTATCAGGCGCTGTACGGGATCCAGCGCGCCGCCCTGTTCCCGGATGTCACGGCCGACGGCAGCGGCAGCCGCTCGCGCACGCCGGCAGGGCTGAGCCCGACCGGCGAGGCGACGACCGGTGGTCAGTATTCCGCAACATTGGGCGTGGCTTGGGAGCTCGACCTGTTCGGCCGTCTGGACAGTCTGAGCGAACAGGCGCTGGAAGAATTCCTGGCCAGCGCAGCGACCCAGCGCAGCGTACGGATCAGCCTGATTGCCAGCGTCGCCAACAGCTACCTGACCTGGCAGGCCGACCGGGAACTGCTCGCGGTCACCTCGCAGACGCTGGCGGCGTACGACGACAGTCTCGCGCTGGTGCAGCGCAGCTATGATGTGGGCGTGGCCTCGACCCTGGAGTTGACCCAGGCGCGCACGGCGGTGGAAACCGCGCGTTCGGCATTGGCGCAGTATCGCCGACTGGTGGCGCAGGATCGCAACGCGCTGACGCAGTTGCTGGGCCAGAGCATACCGCTGGAAGAGCTGGACATGGACGGGCTGGACATGAAACTGCTGGCCGATCTGCCGGTCGGCTTGCCGTCCGAGCTGCTGTTCATGCGCCCCGACGTGATTGCCGCCGAGCATCAGTTGCGTGCGGCCAATGCCAGTATCGGCGCTGCGCGGGCGGCATTCTTCCCGAGCATCCGGCTTACCGGTGCCGCGGGCAGCGCCAGCAATGATCTGTCGGAGCTGTTTGACGGTGGTACGGGCTACTGGAATTTCATGCCCAGCATCAGCATTCCGATCTTCAATGCCGGACGGCTGCGGGCGAACCTGGATTATTCGGAAATCTCCCGGGATATTCGCGTTGCGCAATACGAGCAGGCGATCCAGGATGCCTTCCGCGATGTGGCGGACGGGCTGGCGGCCCACGAGACCTATGCCGATCAGGTACAGGCGCAGCGCAACCTGCTGGAAGTCAGCGAAAGTTATTATCAGATAGCCGAGCAGCGCTACCGGACCGGCATCGATAGTCACCTGATACTGCTCGATGCGCAGCGGCAGTTGCTCACAGCCCAACAGCAGTTGGTCAACGACCGGCGCAATCAGCTGATCAGTGAGGTCAATCTGTTCAAGGCCTTGGGTGGGGGCTGGCAGGTGGATGACACGGCAGCGGCTTCGGCTGTTCCGGAGGCCTGAGCGGTCGTCTCGCATCAGGCCGCGATGGTGGTCTGATGCGCGGTGCCCGATCAGCAGGCAAAAAAAGGGCCCGCTCAGAGAGCGGGCCTAAATCCGTGATTAGCCTGATGAGGAGATAACCGTCCGTCTCACGACGTTCTGTTATCCAAGCCACCTTGCGGCGACTTGTGGTTAATAATAATCGTTATCATTTGCATGTCAAGCAAATTGACCAAATTAATTTACCGCCAGCTGTTTGTAGTAGGTCAGTTCCCGATTCATCAGGTCGATCCGCCGCGCCATGCTTTCAATCAGACTGTGGGCGATGCGCGGGTTGCTCTGCATCAGCGCCAGAAACTGTTCCTTGGGAATCATCATCACGGTAGTCGGTGCGCTGGCGATCACCGTAGCTGAACGCTTCTCATGGGTGAACAGCGCCATGGCCCCGAAAATCTCATCCTTCTGCACATCTCCCACCTTGATCCCTTCGACGAACGCCTCGGCGTGCCCCTCGGTGATGATGAATACGTGACCGGCCTCATCGCCCTGGCGGATCAGCTCATCGCCGGGCGCGAAGTGCTGGAATCCGGTGACCGGGCGTACTTCCAGCGGCTTGCTGCGCGCCAGGGCGTCGGACATCAAGGCGGCCTGACCAAGGATGTACTGGGTGAACTGCTCCTGGCGGCTGTTGCTGGCGTGGATGTGGCGAAACAGGGCTTC
>DXBL01000160.1 GCA_019116555.1 Candidatus Pseudomonas excrementavium | reverse complement strand
GCGACCAGCAGCGGTACCGCAATTGCCAGAACGGCGCCGAGCAGCAGGTGCGCCGGCTCGATGCTCTGGTTGAGCATCAGCCAGAGCAGCAGCAGAAATGCCGATAGCAGGGGAGAGGGCAGCCAACGCTTCATGGTTCGGCTCCTTCGACGGCGATGACACCGGGCACCGGCGTGACGGACATGATCCGGTCGATATACTGGCTCGGCTCGTGCAGCGCGCTGGCAGTCCGGTCGAGGTAAGCGCTGGTCGGGCCGGCGAGCACGGTCATGGCGATGCACAGCAGCAGCAGGATGGAGACCGGCATGGCTTCGGTCAATTGCAGGCGCGGCGCGGTGGCGTCGCTGGACCAGAAGGTGCGTACCCCAAAGCGCATCAGGGAGATGATGGCGGCCAGGCCGGACAGGATGATCAGCGCCAGCATGGTCCAGGCCAGCGGTCCGGCGGTATACAGGTTGTCGATGAACATGCCGTTGGGGTTGAGCAGGGCATGGAACAGGGTGAACTTGGCGACGAAGCCGGACAGCGGCGGCAGTCCGGCGATGATCAGCGCGCAGGCGACGAAGGCCAGTCCGAGAAAGGCCATGGCCGCAGGAATGATCACCCCGGCGGATTCCTCCGGATCGTTGTCGATGGCGAACGCCTCCATGGTCAGCGCCAGCATCGCCGCACTGGGCTTGCGGATGCGCTCGATCAACTCGATCAGCAACATGAAGGCGGCCACTGCCAGGGTCGAGCTCAGCAGGTAGAACAGGGCGGCACCGACCACTTGCTGTTCGCCGTAGCCAACCGCGGCCAGCAGGGTGCCGGAAGAAATGATGGCGCTGAAACCGGCCATGCGTCCCAGCTCCTGGCTGCCGAGCAGGCCGATGGTGCCGAAGGCCAGGGTCAGCAGGCCGCCAACGACCAGCGCCGTGCCGGAAATCGCCTGCAGCGAGGTCTCCTGGTCGGCAAAGACCAGCAGCCACAGGCGCAGCAGCACATAGACACCGACCTTGGTCATCAGCACCAGCATGGCGCCCACCGGCGGCGCGGCGGCCGCATAGGTGGTGGGTAGCCAGAAACCCAGTGGCCACATGGCGCTCTTGGTCAGGAAGGCGATGGCCAGGATCGCCGCACCCACTTCCAGCAGCAACCGCTCGCTGTCGCCCATGCTGGCCGCGCGCACTGCCAGGTCGGCCATGTTCAGCGTGCCGGCGGCGGCATAGATGAGCGCCACGCCGATCAGGAAGAAGGATGAGGCGAGCAGGTTGACGACCACGTACTGCATGCTGGCACGCACACGGTTGGGCTGCAGGCCGAGCAGCAGCAGGCCATAGGACGCCGCCAGCATGATCTCGAAGAAGACGAACAGGTTGAACAGGTCACCGGTGATGAAGGCGCCATTGATCCCTGCCAGCAGAAACTGGAACAGCGAGTGGAAGTGGACGCCGGAACGGCTCCAGCGCCGGTAGGAAAACACCAGCGCGGCGGTGGCGATCACCGCTGCCAGTGTCAGCATTAGCGCCGACAGGCGGTCCACCACCAGCACGATGCCGAAGGGCGCGACCCAGTTGGCGGCCAGGTAGGCGCCCACGCCGTCCGGCCAGACTTCGCTGTCGGTCAGCCAGAACAGCGCGATGGCGGTTACCAGCAGGGCCAGGGTACCGGTCAGGTTGACGGCGAACTTCAATTGCTGGCGACGGCCATTGAGCAGTACCAGCAGAGCCGCGAACAGCAGTGGCAGCAGGATGGGCAGCAGGATCAGTTGGTCAGCCCAGAACCTCATTGGCGGGGTTCCTTACCATCCACATGGTCGGTGCCGGTCAGGCCACGCGAGGTCAGCAGCAGAACCAGATACAGGGCGGTGGTGGCGAAACCGATGACGATCGCCGTCAGCACCAGTGCCTGGGTGACCGGGTCGGCGAACATCCCTGCTTCGACCGGGTTGTCGAGGGTCAGTGGCGGCTTGTTGATCGACAGCCGGCCCATAATGAAGATGAACATGTTGACCGCATAGGAAATCAGCAGCAGGCCGATAATGACCTGGAAGGTACGCGGCCGGAGGATCAGCCAGACGCCGGAGGCGAACATGACGCCAATGGCGATGGCAATGACGGCTTCCATCAGGGTTTCTCCTTGTCAGCGGAATTGGCGATGTCTGCCGCCGCCAGCGGCAGGCGGTGACTGCGGATCGACTGGTGCGCCAGTGCCACCAGAATCAGCATGGTGGCGCCGACGACAACGCAGAACACGCCGAGATCAAAAAAGAACGCGCTGGGCAGGTGCAGTGCACCCAGTACCGGCAGATAGAGATGGGCGGTGTGGCTGGTCAGGAAGGGATAACCCAGCAGCAAGGCACCCAAGCCGGTGAAGACCGCCAGGATCAGGCCCAGTGCCAGCCAGCGGTGCGGCTGCAGGTGCAGGCGTGACTCGACCCAGAGCGTGCCGGCCAGCATGTATTGCAGAATGATCGCTACCGAGAAGACCAGTCCGGCGACGAAGCCGCCACCGGGCAGGTTGTGGCCGCGCATGAAGAAGTAGGCGGAGCACACCAGGATGATCGGCAGCAGCAGCCGCAGATAGATGCCGGGTACCATGAGGTAGCCGCTGTCCGCCTGTTCGGCGGGCGGCTGTTGGGCCGCCGGGTCCACGGTATTGGTTTGCTGGGGCGGCAGCGACATGCTTTCCGCTGCGGGGCGGAACCGCCGCAGCAGGCCGTAGACGGTCAGCGCAACGATGCCCAGGACCGCAATCTCGCCCATGGTATCGAAGCCGCGGAAGTCCACCAGCAGGACGTTGACCACGTTGCTGCCGCCGCCTTCGGACAGCGATCGCTCCAGGAAGAAACTGCCGATGCCGCTGCCGGCCGGCAGCATCAGTACCAGATAGCTGATGGCCGCCATGCCCAGCCCAGCCAGCACCGCGACGATGAAGTCTCGCGAGCGCCGCGCCCGGGCCCGGCGGTTCTCCGCCTGGTCCTGCTCGATGGACAGCAGGCGCGGCGGCAGCCAGCGCAGGCCCAGCAGGATCAGGATGGTGGTCACGGTTTCCACCATCAGCTGGGTCAGTGCCAGATCAGGGGCGGACAGCCAGAGGAAGGTCAGACATACCACCAGGCCGGCGCCGCCGACCAGGCTGAGGGCAGCCAGGCGATGGTATTTGGCCTGCCAGGCGGCGGCGACCGCGCAACCACCACCGATGATCCATAGCAGGGTAAAGGGCAGATGTGGGTCGCTCGGCTCCAGGGCCGACCATACCTGAGGCGCCGTCGTGGCGGCGATAACGGCTACGCCCAGAGCGACCACTACCATCAATAACAACTGCGGTTGCAGGCGCCGGGTACCGAGCAACTTCTCCAGCCGTGAGGCGCTGCTGCGTAGTTCCAGCATGGTGCTTTCATAGGCCTGCTTGCCGTTGAAGCGGTACAGCAGCGGTACCTGATCGCGCTGGGTGAGGTTGAACCGCGTACGCAGGACGTAATACAGCAGCACGCCGCCGCCCAGGGCAAGGAAACTCATCAAGAGTGGAATATTGAAACCATGCCAGACGGCCAGGCTGTAATAGGGGGTATCTTCCCTCAGCACCGCTTCCACGCCGTTGTGCAGCAGCGGGCCGACGCTCAGGCTGGGAATGATGCCGACAACCAGGCAGAAGAACACCAGCACTTCCACCGGGAAGCGCATCCAGCGGGGTGGCTCATGGGGCGTTTTCGGCAGATCAGTGGCCGGCTTGCCGAAGAAGACATAGATGAAGCGCAGCGAGTAGGCGACGCTGAACACACCCATGGTCACCGCCGCCAGCGGCATCCACCAGTTGGTATTGCTACCTACGAGCAGGGCCTCGGCAAAGAACATTTCCTTGGACAGGAAGCCGTTGAGGAAAGGCACCCCGGCCATGGCCGCCGAGGCGACGATTGCCAGAGTCGCGGTTTGCGGCATCATCCGATACAGGCCGCGCAGTTTGCGCATGTCGCGGGTACCGCTTTCATGGTCGATGATGCCCACTGCCATGAACAGCGAGGCCTTGAAGGTGGCATGGTTCATGGTGTGGAAGATGGCGGCCACCATCGCCAGCGGGGTGCCGATGCCAAGCAGGGCGGTGATCAGGCCCAGATGACTGATGGTGGAATAGGCCAGCAGGCCCTTGAGGTCATGCTGGAAGATCGCGATGAAGGAGCCGATCAGCAGGGTACAGACCCCGGCGCCACCAATGATCCAGGTCCATTCCGGCGTGCCGGACAGCACCGGCCACAGGCGCATCAGCAGGAAGATGCCGGCTTTGACCATGGTTGCCGAATGCAGATAGGCTGATACCGGGGTGGGCGCGGCCATGGCATGGGGCAGCCAGAAGTGGAAGGGGAACTGGGCGCTCTTGGTCAGGGCGCCCAGCGCGATCAGGATCAATGTGGGCAGGTACCAGTCATGCTCGCGCAGGGTCTCGCCCGAGGCCAGCACCACATCCAGATCATAGCTGCCGATGATGTGGCCCAGCATCAATACCCCGGCCAGCAGGCACAGGCCGCCGGTGGCGGTCACGGTAAAGGCCATGCGCGCACCGCGGCGGGCCTCGGCGCGGTGATGCCAATAACCGATCAGCAGGAAGGACGACAGGCTGGTCAGCTCCCAGAACAGCACCAGCTGCACCAGGTTGCCCGACAGCACCACGCCGAGCATGGAGCCCATGAAGGCCATCAGGAACGAGAAGAAGCGGGGCACCGGGTCTTCCGGTGACATGTAGTAGCGGGCGTAGACCACCACCAGCAGGAAGATCCCGATGATCAGCATGCTGAACAGCCAGGCCAGGCCATCCATGCGCAGGACCAGGTTCAATCCATAGTCGGGCATCCAGTCGAGCTGATAACGCAATACTTCGCCATTGTTGATCTGCGGGAACTGGATACCGATGATGATCAGGCCAGCCAGGGCAATGGCCGCAGCAAGCCAGGCTTCTCTATTGCGAGCATTCGCCGGCAGAAGGGCCGCAAGGAAGCTCCCGATGAAGGGGATCAGGATCAGCGTCAGTAACAGCATGGGCTCCCGGAAGATGGTCAGAGGTTAATGGATTAGCGTTCGAGCCTCGAATCAGTGGCGCCGGCAAGAAGGCCACTGCCGGGGCTCGGGGTTCGGCTTGTTGATGCCGTTGAGTAATTCCGCAGAGCGGATGTTTTATTAGTAATTGTCTGAATCCGCAAGCAAAAAAATATTACCGCATGCAAACTCCGGTCCCGGCAAGGCCACAGTAGCCACCCGGATTCTTGTGCAGATATTGCTGATGGTAAGGCTCTGCATAAAAGAATGTGGTCGCCGGCAGTATCTCGGTGGTGACGGCCCCCTTGCCGGCCGCCTGCAGCGCATCGGCGAAGCGGGCCTTGCTGGTTTCCACCAAGGCCCGCTGCGCCATGTCGCTGACATAGATGCCGGAGCGGTACTGGGTGCCCTGGTCATTGCCCTGGCGCATGCCCTGAGTCGGGTCGTGGCTTTCCCAGAACACCCGCAGCAGCTCCTCCAGTGGCAGTACCTCGGGATCGAATACCACCAGCACCACTTCATTATGGCCGGTCAGGCCGGAGCAGACTTCCTCATAGGTCGGGTTCGGTGTCAGGCCGGCGCTGTAGCCAACCGCGGTGGTGTAGACGCCGTCCAGTTGCCAGAACAGCCGCTCGGCGCCCCAGAAACAACCCATACCGACAATGATCTGCTGCAGCCCGGCGGGAAATGGCGGCTTGATCGGGGTGCCCAATACCGCGTGGGTGCCGCTGGTGGGCAGCGGTTCGGCGCGACCGGGCAGGGCTTCGGCGGCGGTCGGCATGCGCAGTTTGTGTTCCGGCGGTGATTGGAAAAACATGGCAGGCTCCTGCAATGATTGATGATTACCCCAGCAGCAGGCGCAGCAGGGCGTCGTCGGGCTGGCCGGTGGCGATGAAATGAGGGTTCAGCCAGTCAGTACGGTGGGGGTAGGCGAAGCGCTCGCCATCGAGTCCGAGTACCCGCCCACCGGCGCCTTCGACCACCGCCTGGGCGGCGGCGGTATCCCATTGGCTGGTCGGAGCAAAGCGCGGATACAGATCCGCCGCACCTTCGGCCAGTACGCAGAATTTCAGCGAACTGCCGACGGCAGCCAATTCGGTACCATGGGCCTGCTGCAGGCGATCGAGCAGCGCTTCCTGTTCCGGGCTGGTATGCCGGCGACTGGCGACGATGCGCAGGGGCATGGACGGGGTCCGGCAATGAATGGGCTGGGCCGCAGCGTTGCCCTGTTGGCGCCAACTGCCCAGACCGGCGCCGCCCCAGTAGAGCGTATCCCGGGCCGGTACGCCGACCACGCCAAAGCGTACCTGGCCATGCTCGATCAGCGCGATATTGACGGTGAACTCTTCCGACCCGGCGATGAACTCCTTGGTGCCATCCAGCGGGTCGACCAGCCAGAAACGATCCCAGTGCTGGCGCTGATCGAGCGGCACATCGGCGGCCTCTTCGGACAATACCGGGATCTCCGGCGTCAGTGCCCGCAGCCCATCCACGATCAACTGATTGGCCGCCAGGTCGGCAGCGGTCACCGGTGAATCATCAGCTTTGGTTATGACCTCGGGGTTGTGCTGCCACCAGGGCAGGGCGGCCCGGCCGGCATCGCGGGTCAACTGGCACAACCGCTCGGCGGCAACCGGCAGGCTCATCGCTGCAGCTCCCCGCGCTGCTCCAGCAGATCGCGAACCAGATACAGTGCCGCCAGCGCCCGGCCCTCGGAAAAGCCCGGGCGCGTCATCAGCTCGCTGAGGGCGTACAGATCGACGCTATCTACCCGAATCGGTTCGGGTTCATCACCGGGCAGGCGTTTTTCGTAGAGATTGCGCGCCAGCACCACCGAAATGCTCTGGCTCATGTAACCGGGTGACAGGGCCAGCTTGCCCAGCAACTCCAGACGCTCGGCGCCGAAACCGGCCTCTTCCATCAGCTCGCGGTTGGCGGCATCCAGTACATCCTCGCCGGGCTCGACCAGGCCCTTGGGCAGGGACAACTGATAGTCCTGGGTGCCGCCGCAGTACTCTTCGATCAGCAGAGCGGTACGTGCATCCTTGAGCGCCACCACCATCACTGCCCCGTAGCCCGCGCCCGAGCCGACCAGGCGCTCATAGGTACGCTCGGTGCCGTTGCTGAAGCGCAGTTGCATCTGCTCGACGGTGAACAGGCGGCTCTTGGCGACAACGCGGGCATCGAGAATCTCTGGCTTCTGCGGCATGCTGGCTCCGTGATCAATGAATGGTTTGTTATCATAGCCGTCCATTTCAGCAAAGCCCAATCCTCCATGCTCAACTGGAACACCATCGACACCGTCCTGCTGGATATGGACGGCACATTGCTCGACCTGCATTTCGACAACCATTTCTGGGTCGAATACCTGCCCCAGCGCTATGCCGAACACCACGGTCAATCGCTGGCCTGGGCAAAGCGGGAAATCCATCCGCTGATGCAGCGCATCCAGGGCAAGCTCGACTGGTACTGCCTGGATTTCTGGACCCGGGAACTGGGCCTGCCGATTGTCGAGCTCAAGCGCGAGATCGCGCACCTGATCGGCTTGCGCCCGGACGCCGACACCTTTCTCCAGGCCCTGCAGCGCAGCGGAAGGCAGGTGATCCTGATCACCAATGCGCATCGCGATTCGCTGTCACTGAAGATGGAGCGGGTCGAGCTGCGCACCTACTTCCAGCGGCTGATCAGTTCCCATGATTTCGGCTATCCGAAGGAAGAGCAGGCGTTCTGGCACGCCCTGCGCGGCGAAGTGGAATTCGACCCCGAACGGACGCTGTTCATCGACGACGGCCTGAGCATCCTGCGCGCTGCCCGCGAGTTCGGCATTGCCCAGCTTCTTGCTGTACGCCAACCGGATAGTAAAGGTGCGTTGCGGGATACCGAAGAGTTTGATGCGGTCGAGGACTTCGGCAGCTTATATCAGCCGTAGGTTCTGGAAGGAAAGGCTGGCCGGCAGGGCTGTGCCGACACGCTGCAAGTACATCCCTGTAAGCTCGCGGTCGCCATCCATGGCGACACGACGGTCGGCCCAACCCTGCCGGCCAACCTTTCCACACAGCATTTGCGTGGCTGATGGTTCTTAAACCCTCACCCCTTGCCCTTGGTCCGCGTCTGGTTGGGCCGGGCGTTTTTCTCGATGTACTCGATGATCAGCCCAGCGACATCCTTGCCGGTGGTCGATTCGATGCCTTCCAGCCCCGGCGAGGAATTGACTTCCATGACCACCGGGCCGTGATTCGAGCGCAGGATATCCACCCCGGCGACGTTCAATCCCATCACCTTCGCGGCGCGCACGGCAGTCATTCGCTCTTCCGGAGTGATCTTGATCAGGCTGGCGCTGCCGCCGCGGTGGAGGTTGGAGCGGAATTCCCCGGGCTTGGCCTGGCGTTTCATCGCCGCGATCACCTTGTCGCCGACCACCAGGCAGCGGATATCCGCGCCGCCGGCCTCGCGAATGTATTCCTGCACCATGATGTTGGCCTTCAACCCCATGAAGGCTTCCAGTACCGATTCGGCCGCCTGCTCGGTTTCGCACATCACCACGCCAATGCCCTGGGTGCCTTCCAGCAGCTTGATTACCAGCGGCGCGCCGCCGACCATGTTGATCAGATCGGGAATATCATCTGGCGAATGGGCGAAGCCGGTCACCGGCAGGCCGACGCCCTTGCGCGACAGCAGCTGCAGCGAGCGCAGCTTGTCCCGGGAGCGGCTGATAGCCACCGACTCGTTCAGCGGGAACACACCCATCATCTCGAACTGGCGCAATACCGCCGCGCCGTAGAAGGTGATCGAAGCGCCGATCCGCGGGATCACCGCATCGAAGGGCTCGAGCTCCGAACCCTTGTAATGAATGCTCGGCTTGTGGCTGGCGATGTTCATATAGGCACGCAGGGTGTCGATCACCCGCACCTCGTGGCCGCGCTCCCGGCCGGCTTCAACCAGGCGGCGGGTAGAGTAGAGATTGGGGTTGCGCGACAATACCGCAATTTTCATGGTGTTTTCTTCAGCCTTCTGAATGAAAGAGGTTGGTCTGGGGTTGGTCCTGCACAAAGCGTAGCCCAGGGTTGATGACCAGTTGGCCATCCAGCATCGCCGTGCAGCCGAGCAGCACCCGGTAGCGCATCGACTTGCGGCAGGTCAGGGTGAAATCCACCCACCAGCATTTGTCGCCCAGTACCATGGGAGTGCGGATGACATGGCGTTCCTGCAGGTGGCCGTTGGAGCTCTTGATCCGTTTGAAGCTGACCAGGCGGGCCTCGCAATCGATATCCTGCGGCTTGCGGGGTGTGCCGATGTGCGCCTTGAAGCGCACCCAGGTTTCGCCGTCGCGCTCGAAGGTATGGATGTCGTCGGCATGCAACGCCGAGGTCTTGGCGCCGCTGTCGACCTTGGCTCTGACCTTGGTGATGCCCAGTTCGGGCAATCCGATCCACTCGCGCAGGCCGATCACGCTCAGATGATCGAAGGTCTTCATCTTCTGGTCTCCCCGGGTCCGCTGCAATGGCGCGCATCATGGGCCAAGATCATCGTTTCAACAAGCGGGAAAAGCAGCAGCAGCGACACCCTTCTTTCTCCACTACAGATGGGATTGGGGCGGGGCAGACATGGCGTGGTGCATCCCTTGTTACACTGGCGACATCTATCCGGTTCACAGGAGTACAGACTCGATGAGCGACGATGGCAAGGCGCGGCTGGACAAATGGTTGTGGGCGGCCCGATTCTTCAAGACCCGGGCCTTGGCCAAGGCGGCGATAGAAGGCGGCAAGGTGCACTGCCGTGGCGAGCGTTGCAAGCCGAGCAAGGAGCCGAAAGTCGGCGACGAGCTGCAGATTCGACAGGGGCATGACACCCGTGTGGTGGTGGTCCGTGAGCTGTCCATGGTCCGCCGCGGGGCGCCCGAGGCGCAGTTGCTGTACGAGGAGACCGCCGCCAGCATCGCCCAGCGGGAGGCGGCCGCGGCGCAACGCCGGGCGGCCGGGCCGGGTCTGCTGATCAGCGAGCAGCGCCCGACCAAGAAGCAGCGCCGGCAGATCCACCGCTTTCGCGACGAGCGCAATACGCTTTCCGACGAGTGAGAGGTATAATCAGGGTTTTTTCCAAGGTGCAAGCCATGTCCTCCCAGGATGTCACCCAGCGTTTTCTGTTCGAGCAGGCCGACGTGCGCGGCGAACTGGTGTCGTTGAACCAGAGCTATAACGAGATTCTTGCCAAGCATGCCTATCCGGAGCCGGTGAAAGCACTGCTGGGCGAGATGCTGGCGGCTGCGGTGCTGCTGTCCACCGCGATCAAGTTCGATGGACTGCTGATCATGCAGGCCCGCTCCTCCGGTCCGCTGTCGACCCTGATGGTCGAATGTTCCAGTCAGCAGGAAGTGCGTGCCATCGCCCGCTACAGTGACGATCTGACTGGCGAGGGGTTGGCCGAACTCATGCCTGACGGCGTGCTGGCCATCACCATCGATCCCGACAAAGGGCAACGCTATCAGGGCGTGGTCGCGCTGGAAGGGGCTACCCTGGCCGAGTCCCTGGCCAGCTATTTCGACAGCTCCGAACAGCTGCCCAGTCGTTTCCGCCTGCTGGCCGATGGCCGCAGTGCGCGGGGCTTCATGCTGCAGGCGCTGCCGGCCGATCGCCAGACCGATCCGGAGGAGCGCAAGGAAACCTGGAATCGCCTGAGCGTGCTGGCCGATACCCTCACCGTCGAGGAACTGATGGCGCTGGATAACCAGACCATCCTGCATCGTCTTTACCACGAAGAAGATGTCCGGCTGTTTGATGAGCGATCCGTTAGCTTTCGGTGCAGTTGCTCGGCGGAACGATCCGGTAACGCGCTGGTCAGTCTGGGGCGGGAGGATGCATTCATGCTGCTGGATGAGCGGGGTGGGGAAATCGAGGTCGACTGCGAGTTCTGCAATACCCGCTACCTGTTCGACCGCACGGCACTGGCCGAGCTGTTCGAAAAGGCTCGGGATCACGCCCAGAGTCTGCATTGATTTCCGATAGGTCCGCTGTTTAGCGCCACGGCCAAAACTTTGGCATAATGCCGGGCTTGCGCGCTGATGGCGCTTTTTCATAGAGCTGTAAAAACCCCAAGGTGCTGAGGCCGAATCCATCGGTCTTGTGGATATTTCGGTCAAGCCGAAGAGGACGAAGTTTGATGACGCAAGCTACCAACACAGTATTTAACGACCTGAGTATTGCCGAGCTGATCGAATTGGCGGTCCAGCGCAATGAAGGTCGACTGTCCGACACCGGCGCTCTGGTGGTCAAGACCGGCGCACGCACCGGCCGCTCGCCGATGGACCGTTTCATCGTTGACGAGCCGTCCACCAGCTCCGCCATCGCCTGGGGTCCGATCAACCGCCCGTTTCCGGCGGACAAGTTCGACGCCCTGTGGACCCGCGTCGAGGACTACCTGGCCGAAGGTCCCAGCTACCTGTCCCACGTTCACGTCGGTGCCAGCCCGGAGCACTACCTGCCGGTGGTCATGGAAACCGAAACCGCGTGGCACAACCTGTTCGGTCGCACCCTGTTCATCAACCCGCAGCAGTACAACCCCGCCGGCAAGGATCACTGGCAGATCCTCAATGCGCCGCACTTCGTCTGCGAGCCCGAGCGTGACGGCACCAACAGTGATGGCTGCGTGATTATCAACTTTGCCCAGCGCAAGGTGCTGCTGGCCGGTATGCAGTATGCCGGTGAAATGAAGAAAGCCATGTTCTCGGTGCAGAACTTCCTGCTGCCGGCCAAGGACGTGCTGCCGATGCACTGCGCCGCCAACGTCGGTGACGATGGCGATACCACCCTGTTCTTCGGTCTGTCCGGCACCGGCAAGACCACTCTGTCCGCCGACCCGGCGCGCAACCTGATCGGTGATGACGAGCACGGCTGGGGCGAGGGCATCGTGTTCAATAT
>DXBL01000159.1 GCA_019116555.1 Candidatus Pseudomonas excrementavium | reverse complement strand
GGGCATGACCAGCAGATTGATCAGCGGAATCAGCATGCCTACATACACCGGTAAGCCGAAGCCGAGAGACAACAGGCGGCGGCCACGCATCCAGCGCAGCATGTCACGGAAGTCCACCTGGTCGTTGTCGGCCTGATAGTCGATGTACTGCACTGCCATCATCCACACACCAAAGGCCAGCAGCAGCGGCGAGGCTGCCAGGTTCACCACCGGGATCAACGTCAACAACAGCAGACCGATCAGCCGCGGCAGGTAATAGGCGATCTTGCGAAACTCCCGGCCCAGGCTGCGCGGCACCACCATGAGAATCTCCCGCCAGCCGGTCGGCGGGCTTACCAGCCCACGCTCCTGCTCGGCCACCTTCTCGGCGAGAAAACCATAGAAGGGCGAAGCGATCAGGTTGGCGAGGATGCTGAAGCCGAAGAACAGCACCAGCAACACCACCAGCGCGAACAGCGGCCACAGCAGCCATTCGACGAAGGCGGCCCACTCCGGCAGGTGCGGCATCAGCCGGTCCATCCAGTAATTGAATTGCCGGGCGCCCCAGCCGATCAGCGCCACGAACAACGTCAGGTTCAATATCAGCGGGATGACCAGGAAGCGTCGCAGCCCCGGCTGGCGAATGCGCTGCCAGCCCTCACGCAGGTATCCGGAGCCGCGCAACGGAGTCATTACTTGATTCATCACTCATCCTTACAAATAGGAGTAAACTATGTGGCTGATATAGTGACAGCAGTATTCATCTTCTGCCCAGTGCCCTACCATGCCTGCGGAGAGTTTAATCATGCCGCTGCGGCGGTCGTCTGGAGGAATCAATGTCTGAAGCACGCCACTCCCGTCTGATCATCCTGGGCTCCGGCCCGGCCGGTTACAGCGCTGCTGTCTACGCCGCGCGGGCCAACCTCAAGCCGTTGCTGATCACCGGCATGCAGATGGGCGGTCAGCTCACTACCACCACCGAAGTGGACAACTGGCCCGGTGACGTGGAAGGTCTGCAGGGGCCGGACCTGATGGAGCGCATGCGCAAGCATGCCGAGCGCTTCGAGACCGAGATCATCTTCGATCATATCAACAGCGTCGACCTGAACCAGCGCCCCTTCGTTCTGACCGGCGACCAGGGCGGATACACCTGCGACGCGCTGATCATCGCCACTGGCGCGTCGGCCCGTTATATCGGCCTGCCCTCCGAAGAAGCCTTCATGGGCAAGGGCGTATCCGCTTGCGCCACCTGTGACGGTTTCTTCTATCGCAACCAGGACGTCGCCGTGGTCGGCGGCGGCAATACCGCCGTCGAGGAAGCACTGTACCTGGCCAACATCGCCAAGAAGGTCACCCTGGTGCACCGCCGCGATACCTTCCGCGCCGAGAAAATCCTGGTCGACAAGCTGATGGCCAAGGTCGCCGAAGGCAAGATCGAGCTGAAACTCAACGCCACCCTGGATGAAGTGCTGGGTGATGACAGCGGCGTCACCGGCATGCGCCTGGCGCTCAACGCCGGCGGTACTGAAGATGTGGCCCTGGCCGGCGTCTTCATCGCCATCGGTCACACCCCGAACACCGGGCTGTTCGAAGGCCAGCTGACCATGAAGGATGGCTACCTGAAGATCAACAGCGGCACCGAAGGCAACGCCACCGCTACCAATATTCCGGGCGTATTTGCTGCCGGCGACGTGGCCGATCATGTTTACCGGCAGGCGATTACCTCTGCTGGTGCGGGTTGCATGGCGGCGCTGGATGCGGAGCGGTTTTTGGATCAGCAGTGACAGCCCTTATTGTCGCCGTCGGCCGTTGAGCCGAATAATTGGCATATTCGGCTCATGTACATCTGGCAACAACCCGACTGGCCTTCCTTTACTTGGGGCGAAGCCGCGCTTCGCCCCAGGCTTGACGTCCATCACAGAATGAGATCGAGTCATGGCACCGGCTATTCATTCATGCCAAAATCGGACAACACGGGAACACGAGGCTTCTTTCCTGAATCGTCAGAAAATTGAGGATGATGCGCTACATCTCCCGAAAGAGGAACGAGTTCAGCTGATTCGGCGTCTAGTTTTGAGTCTGGAGTCGCCATCAAAAAAACAACTCAGGGGTGACTGGTTGCTTGAGGCTCGGCGTAGGGCGCAGGAACTCGACAGTGGTTCCCTTCAGGTTGTGCCCAGCGAGGAGGTAATGAGCAAGGCCAGAGCCCTGCTTAAATGACCTACTCTTTTCACCCGGCAGCGGAAGCCTGACCCCTTTATCTCTATCTCTGATAGAATGCGCCGCCGCGCAAGGAAGCGCTGTGCCTGCTCTCACTGAGAGCGCTACCCTCCTTGCGCGCTGACCCGTGACTATCGACCGGGTAATGCAAATCACGCTATGGATAGGAATCCACAATGAAAGCTAACAAGTCTTTGTTGCTGGTCGCGCTTTGCGCTTTTATGGCCACCGGCTGCTCCACCCGTGTCGGTGACTTCACCGTCGCTTCAACCAAAAATATCGATGTGCGGACAGGTGTGCACCGCATCGACGACAGCGTACGTGTCCGCGATCGTGATGT